>CADFQU010000320.1 GCA_902836505.1 Streptococcaceae bacterium | reverse complement strand
GAAGTGGGAAAACCACCATTATCAAATTAGTGAATGGGCTTTTGCAACCAACTTCTGGTAATGTCTATATCCATGGGCAAGTACCGTCTGCAAAAACCAAACAAGTCGTTTCTTATTTGCCAGATACAACTTATTTGGATGAGAATATGAAGATTTCAGAAACCCTTCGTTTCTTCCAAGACTTCTATAAAGATTTCAATGTGCAACGTGCTTATCAATTGTTGAACGATTTACAATTGCACCCAGAGCAAAAGTTGAAACAACTCTCTAAAGGTAATAAAGAAAAAGTTCAATTAATTTTGGTCATGAGCCGTGAAGCGGATTTGTACATTCTTGATGAACCAATTGGTGGAGTGGACCCTGCTGCGCGTGACTACATTCTTAGAACCATCATTCAAAATCGTCGTCCAAACTCATCTGTATTGATTTCAACCCACTTGATTGCGGACGTTGAACAAGTATTGGATGAAGCACTCTTTATCAATCAAGGTCGTATTCTGTTGCATGAAAACACAACTGTTCTTCGCAACCAATACGGTAAATCGATTGATGAGATCTTCCGTGAACAATTTAGAATGTATTAGGAGGTTCTTATGTTTGGGAAATTAATGAAATATGAATTAAAAGCAACCTATAAGTGGTATCTCATTATTTCGGGTGTGCTTGCTATTCTCTCCGTTTTCGCTGGTTTACTAGGTTCTAGTATCATTACTGGTGCAGCAAGCTATTCAGCAGATACAGCTACTACGATTGGGGGAATTATTGTCTTGGTCATTTTTGCAGGCTACATTGGCTTGACATTGACCAACTATATCATTATTATTCGTCGTTTTTACAACAATATTTTTGGTCGCGAAGGGTATTTGACCTGGACCCTGCCAACTAGCTCTCATACTGTTTTACTTGCAAAAGCTACCTCTGCTCTGATTTGGAGTATCTTCTGTTTTATTAGCTTGATCCTTTCTTTGCTTATTTTCTTAGGAGTGATCGGTCTTGCTCATCAACAGAATATCTTTGAGTTGTTTGGTCTGTTTCTTGGACGTATTGGTGCCCCTCTGCTCTGGCAAATTTTATTCTTCCAATTGTTAGCAACTATCTCAGGGATTTTGATGCTCTACTGTGCGATTTCACTTGGTCAGCTCTTTATTAACAATCGTGTTGTGATGGCCTTTGTCTTTGGATTTATTCTTTGGATTGTCCTCAGCATCATTGGAAGAATGTTCCCTACAGTAGATCTATCCAGTCTTTCATATCTGTCAAGTGGCTATTATGAAACTCTTAGTGATGTCTTGGTTGTTAACTTTGTTCCGGCCTATATCTATGAAGTAGTGAAAATTGTAGCGATGTACTTTACCGTTCATTATGTAACAAAATTCAAATTAAACTTGCAATAAGAATGAAAGAGGAAGGAATTCCTCTTTTTCTTTTGCCATTTTATACAAAAAATGATACACTTGAGTATATCATTTTGGGGTCGTTACGGATTCGACAGGCATTATGAGGCATATTCTGCGACTCGTGTG
>CADFQU010000319.1 GCA_902836505.1 Streptococcaceae bacterium | reverse complement strand
AAAAGAATTTAATGGTGTGTGTCCATTCCACAGAGGCTGTTTAGAAGGTCTTGCGGCTGGCCCAAGCTTGGAAGCTCGTACCGGTATTCGTGGGGAAAATATTGAACTGAATAGCTCTGTATGGGATATCCAAGCCTACTATATTGCTCAAGCTGCTGTCAATGCGACTGTAACCTTCCGTCCAGATGTGATTGTATTTGGTGGAGGAGTTATGGCACAACAGCATATGTTGGATCGCGTCCGTGAAAAATTCACCGTCTTATTGAACGGCTATTTACCAGTGCCAGATGTTCGTGACTATATCGTAACACCAGCAGTAGCAGGAAATGGTTCAGCGACCTTGGGTAACTTTGTCTTAGCAAAACAAGTCAGCAAAAAAGACTAATAAGTTAAGGTTGAAATAACATAAAGCATCAAAATGCTAGGGGGAGGGAGTTCTTCGTCGAGAAGATGGATGAATGACCTTCTCTTTTTTAGCAAGAGAGGAGAAATGATGGAAAAAGCCATTATGAAGGATCCCTTCTTTTTGAGTCAAGTGTCTGAAGAAGCGACAAAAGAGGATTTGTATTTGGCGCAAGATTTACAAGATACCTTACGAGCTCACCAGGAAGCCTGTGTTGGCATGGCTGCTAATATGATTGGTGTACGTAAGCGGGTGATCATCATCCAACTAGGTTTGATGCCCTTGGTTCTCTTTAATCCTGTTCTAGTTAAGAAAGAAGGGATTTATGAGACAGAAGAAGGCTGTCTTTCTTTGCCAGGAAGTCGAAAGACAAGTCGCTTTGAAAAGATTCAAGTTTCCTACCGTGATACCAATTGGAAACCTCAGCTCATAAGCTTAGAAGGTTTTGTGGCCCAGATTTGTCAGCATGAGCTCGATCACCTGGAAGGGATTTTGATCTAGCTGAGCTGTTGCTTGTTAAATGACTGATTGAAGAGAAAATCCTTATGAAAAAAGAATGTTTGTTCTATGAACGGGTTAGACCATTTTTTGTGACCCATCCCTATTATCTTTCTTTATTAAAGTGGACCAATCGGCTCGTCACCTTGTTGATGCCTCTCCTTTATTTCTATGTTCTTTGGGCAGCCTATCTAAAGGCTTCCAAGACTTGGGTCGTGTTTGCCTATCTTTTGGTACCAGCAACTGGTTTTATTGTATTAAGTGTTATTCGAAAACGAATGAATTGGCCACGTCCCTATGAGTTTGGGACTTTCCCTCCGTTACTGAGTCGAGAGGGGAAGGGGAGTTCCATGCCAAGTCGGCACGTCTTTTCTGCGGCAATCATTTCTACAGTCGCCTGGGGGGTGAATCCTCTTCTATCTGTCCTTGGTCTGTCCTTGGCTCTTCTATTGGCAGGAGTTCGTGTTCTAGCTGGACTCCATTTTATCCGTGATGTTGTGGTCGGTTTTTTATCTGCTATTCTTTGGGGGTTCTTTTGGTTTTATCTACTGGGACTTTTTTAAAAACGAGGTCAGAAAAAAGGATGAGGTGAACGATAAAAGAGGCTGGGACAAAAGTCCTAGCCTC
>CADFQU010000318.1 GCA_902836505.1 Streptococcaceae bacterium | reverse complement strand
AGGCTAATTCTCTTCAAAATAGAAGAGTCTTTCACCATTTGATGCAATTGAGCAGCTGCTTCTTCTGCATCATCACGCGACACAGAAAGAGCAATGGTAAAGACATTTTTTGTGTCTGTTTCTCTCAGTAAGAAGAAATAGCCAGAGTTCTCACCATAAATAGATGAAGTTTCAGGATCATACTGGAATCCAAGTTCCGTAGCAAGTTGATGACGTTCAAAGTCTTTCATTAGAATTACAATCTCCTTTACAATTCTATCTATCTTTCGAATAATTGTTTATTATCCTAAAATAATTTGATAGACAAATGATTTATAGAACTATTTTATCATAGATAAATAAAATTAGATAGACTAATTTAGCCTATCTAATCATTTTTTTCATTAAATCAAGATTCGCTGTCCTCTACCTTCACACCAGTTGTGTCAATCTTTAGTGAGAAAACCTGACCATTTAAGCCCTTAGATTCCAAGTCTTTAGCAAAGGCTTCTGCATGTTCAACAGGGATCAAGGTCATAATAGTTGGACCTGCACCAGAAAGGTAAGTGGCATAAGCACCGTGTTGATGTGCAACTTCTTTCACCTGAGGGAACTCTGCAACCAACTGTTGGCGGTAGCGTTCATGGAAGCGATCTGCTTCAATAGCTTTTCCTGCGACTCTTAAGTCTCCCTTAGCAAGGGCAGCAATGGCCACGTTTGCGATCGAACTAGCTGCAACAGCCTCCTTATAAGTCCATTCACTTGGAAGGACATTTCGACTATCGCTGGTCTTGAGTTCGTAATTGGGGACAAAGGCTACCAAAGCACATTCAGGGAAGGGAAGGACCAAATGATTGGTCTGCTGATCCACATAGCTCGCTACGACCAGATTTCCAAAAATGGCTGGTGCTACGTTATCCGGATGACCTTCGATTTTTGTCGCAATCTCTAGTTTTTCTTCATCGCTTAGGCATAAGTTGCCCAGTTGATTAGCCAACTCAATCCCCGCTACAATTACAGAGCTAGAGGAACCAAGACCACGCGCCAAAGGCACTTCACTAGTCATCTTGAGACGATGAGGAGGCAAATCGGATGCGACTTGGAGAGCAGTTTGAAGCAAGAGATTCTCTTCATCGCTTGGAATCTCCTCTCCTAAATCATGTTCAATCCACCAGTTTTCTTGCGCTTCTAGCAAATCAATGGTCAAATACTTAGAAACAGCGATCCCTACAGAATCAAATCCTGGACCGACATTGGCACTGGTCGCTGGTACTTTAATTCTCATCTTATTCTCCCAATACTTTAAAGGTATTCAAGAGTTCGAAATTCGGCTCTGAATCCAGTTTTTCAACCAAGTTCTTGAATTGCGTCTGGTTGACTTGGTGAGTAATGATAACCACACTTGCAAATTGACCATCTGAGTCTTCTTGGAGGATTTGCTTGAAGGAAGCTCCTTCTGCATTAAAGATCTCCGCGAGACGCAAGATTTGACCAGTCGCATCTGGTGCCTTGATTGAGAAATAGTAGCCTTTAAAAAGACTTATATTTGAC
>CADFQU010000317.1 GCA_902836505.1 Streptococcaceae bacterium | reverse complement strand
TCTCCTTTCTGGTTTGTGTCGTATATATTTGACTATATTATATTCTTCTATAGATTGGATGTCAAGCATATTTGACATATTTCTTAAAGAAATCTTACTTGTTTTTGGTCTATTTGTCTGACTAGTGCAAGCTAGTCAGATTTGTGGTAAAATAGATAAGATATGACAAAAGAATTTCATCATGTAACGGTCTTGCTCCATGAAACGATTGATATGCTGGATGTAAAGCCAGATGGAATCTATGTGGATGCTACTCTAGGTGGAGCTGGCCATAGCGAATATTTATTAAGTCAATTAAGTGAAAAAGGGCGTTTATATGCTTTTGACCAGGATCAGCATGCGATTGATAATGCGCAGAAACGATTAGCTCCTTACGTTGAAAAGGGTATGGTAACCTTCATCAAAGACAATTTCCGGAATCTTCAAGCGCGCCTCCAAGAATTTGGGGTCAATGAGATCGATGGAATCTGTTATGATTTAGGAGTTTCTAGTCCCCAGTTAGATGAGCGGTCTCGCGGTTTTTCTTATAAAAAAGATGCTCCCCTGGACATGCGGATGAATCAAGAAGCCTCTTTAACGGCTTATGACGTGGTCAACAACTATGATTACCACGATCTAGTCCGAATCTTTTTCAAGTATGGGGAAGATAAATTCTCTAAACAAATTGCCAGGAAGATTGAACAGGCGCGTGCTGTCAAACCGATTGAAACGACAACAGAGTTAGCAGAGATTATTAAGTCTGCAAAACCAGCTAAGGAACTAAAGAAAAAGGGGCATCCAGCCAAACAAATTTTTCAGGCTATTCGGATCGAAGTCAATGATGAATTGGGAGCGGCTGATGAATCAATCCAGCAGGCTATGGATTTGTTGGCAGTTGGTGGTCGTATTTCAGTCATTACCTTTCATTCCTTGGAAGATCGTTTGACCAAGCAATTGTTTAAAGAAGCTTCTACAGTAGAAGTACCGAAGGGCTTGCCCTTTATCCCAGAGGACTTAAAACCAAAAATGGAATTAGTTTCTCGAAAACCGATTCTTCCAAGCCAAGAAGAGTTAGAAAATAATAATCGAGCTCATTCTGCAAAATTGCGAGTTGCTCGAAAAATTCATAAGTAAGAGGAAATGAACATGGCAGATCAACCATTACGATCTCGGGGCAGTCAGTTGCAAGATCGTATTCGTCGCTTTACCAGAGTAGAGAAAGCTTTTTATGGCTCGATTGTCCTAACAGGGATTATTCTTGCTGTCAGTATTATTTTTATGCAGACGCGGATTCTACAAGTGCAAAGTGATTTGACAAACCTCAATACAGAACTAAAAACAAAAGAGACTGAACTAGAAGATATCCGGCAAGAAGTCAATGAGTTGACTCGCTATGAACGCTTGTCTAAGTTAGCTAGTTCTCAGGGGATGACCCTCCAAAAAGAAAATCGAAAAGTGGTGAGTTCAAGTAGCGATGAGTAAATTAAAAAAGAAAATCATTCGTTATTCCCTTAAAAAAAGGAAACTTCCAGACCAAAATCGTCGGCAAGTAGCTAAGAATTTAAGTTTGCTTTCCATTCTTGTT
>CADFQU010000316.1 GCA_902836505.1 Streptococcaceae bacterium | reverse complement strand
TCTGAGCGTTTGGAACTCTATCAAAAATACATTGACCAACTCTTGGCTGAAGGAAAAGCCTACAAATCTTACGTTACAGAAGAAGAATTAGCCGCAGAACGTGAACGCCAAGAAACCGCTGGTGAAACACCTCGTTACATCAACGAATACCTTGGTATGAGCGAAGAAGAAAAAGCAGCTTATATCGCTGAACGTGAAGCAGCGGGCATCATCCCGACTGTTCGCTTGGCTGTGAATGAGTCTGGTATTTACAAATGGCACGACATGGTCAAAGGGGATATCGAATTTGAAGGTGGCAATATTGGTGGTGACTGGGTTATCCAAAAGAAAGATGGTTACCCAACTTACAACTTTGCCGTTGTGATCGATGACCACGATATGCAAATCTCTCACGTCATCCGTGGAGACGACCACATTGCCAATACACCAAAACAACTCATGGTGTATGAAGCGCTTGGATGGGAAGCACCAGAATTTGGTCACATGACCTTGATCATCAACTCTGAAACAGGTAAGAAGTTGTCTAAACGGGACACCAACACTCTTCAGTTTATCGAAGATTACCGCAAGAAGGGCTACCTTCCAGAAGCAGTCTTTAACTTTATCGCCCTTCTTGGATGGAACCCGGGTGGGGAAGATGAAATCTTCTCTCGCGAAGAACTTATCAAACTCTTTGATGAAAACCGTCTCAGCAAATCTCCAGCAGCCTTCGACCAGAAGAAACTAGATTGGATGAGCAACGACTACATTAAGAGAGCTGACTTGGCGACCATCTTTGAAATGGCCAAACCCTTCCTTGAAGAAGCAGGCCGTTTGACAGACAAGGCTGAGAAATTGGTGGAACTCTACAAACCACAAATGAAGTCAGTGGACGAAATCGTCCCATTGACAGACCTTTTCTTCTCAGACTTCCCAGAATTGACCGACGCTGAGCGAGAAGTCATGGCGGGTGAAACGGTTCCTACTGTACTTGAAGCCTTCAAAGCCAAACTTGAAGCCATGTCAGACGATGAGTTTGTGGTAGAAAACATCTTCCCACAAATCAAAGCAGTCCAAAAAGAAACAGGGATCAAAGGGAAAAATCTCTTCATGCCGATCCGTATCGCTGTTTCAGGTGAAATGCATGGTCCTGAATTGCCAGATACCATCTACTTGCTAGGCCGTGAAAAATCTATCCAGCATATTGAAAAAATGATGGAAGAAATTGCAAAATAGGAATCAGCTTTTGAAAACATGCTGTTCATTTTTAAAAAGTCATCGATTCGATGGCTTTTTTGCTGAGATAGAGCATAGATTTAGCCAAAATGATTGAAAATAGGATTCAATCATGTATAATCAAGAGAGAATAATTTTTGAGGAGAGAGGGGCATCCTTACCTTGCTAAAAAAAACATGGAACAGAGTGACAAGATTTAAATTAGTGAAATCAGGGAAACATTGGATTCGAGTAGCCTGTTCGAATGCTTCTTTTTTGCGCCCTAAAAAAGAAAGAGATGTTTCCAATCATTCTAGTATGGATGCTCCAAGCTCTATAGCCTTAAAAGGTTTAATTGCTACTGGTTCTATTAT
>CADFQU010000315.1 GCA_902836505.1 Streptococcaceae bacterium | reverse complement strand
GGGCTTTTTCAAATAGTTTTTCTAAATTCTTCATACTATCATTTTAGCAATAAATAGTATTAGACGCTATTAAGCCTTAATATCAAATAGATTACAGGTGGGTGACAAGATAATGGATTTATCAACAGAAGAAAAAATGACTGTTAACTTTAGTGTCAAATTATTTACTTGTCGAATAGTAAGAAGGGGTAAAGTTTCTGGGGAATCCTTAGTAAAATCTTGCTCCAAGTCAGATGTATGGTGTATAATATAGGTATTGTAGGCAGTTTCTGGTTGAATCTAAGTCTAAGACGGATAGATCCGTTAGGGGTCCCAGATAGAAAGTAGGTAAGGTATGAAAATTTCTGATCGTGTATTAAAGATGGAAGAAAGTGTCACCCTGGCAAGTGACGCCAAAGCGAAAAAACTAAAGGCAGAAGGAAAAGATATCCTCTTTCTAACCTTGGGTCAGCCTGATTTTCACACTCCTGAGAATATTCAAGATGCTGCAGTAGAAGCCATTCGGGATGGGCGGGCTTCCTTTTATACGGTTGCTTCTGGCCTCCCAGCATTAAAGGCTGCCGTCAATACCTATTTCGAACGCTACTATGGATATTCAGTATCACCAAACCAAGTCACTTTTGCGACTGGAGCGAAGTTCTCGCTCTATACCTTCTTTATGGCTGTGCTCAATCCAGGTGATGAGGTCATTATCCCGACACCATACTGGGTCAGCTATGGAGACCAGGTCCTAATGACGGAAGGGGTTCCTGTCTATGTCAAGGGGCACCAAGTCAATGATTTTAAAGTTTCCGTGGAACAATTGGAAGAAGCTCGGTCGGAAAAGACGA
Organism: Streptococcaceae bacterium; assembly: GCA_902836505.1. Taxonomy (GTDB): domain Bacteria; phylum Bacillota; class Bacilli; order Lactobacillales; family Streptococcaceae; genus Streptococcus. Next base: position 741 of record CADFQU010000315.1, on the reverse strand, counting down.
AGGTTTTGGTCTTGAATTCTCCATCTAACCCGACGGGGATGATTTATAGCAAGGACGAACTCCTAGCCATTGGAAATTGGGCTGTTGAGCATGACATTATTATCTTAGCAGATGATATCTATGGTCGTCTAGTCTATAACGGGAATGAGTTCGTTCCAATCTCTAGCTTATCCGAAGCCATCCGCAAACAAACCGTGGTCATCAATGGGGTTTCAAAAGCCTATGCCATGACTGGTTGGCGGGTTGGTTATGCTGTAGGTGACCCAGAAATCATTGCAGCCATGAGTAAACTAACCGGTCAGACAACTTCCAATCTGACAGCTGTTTCTCAGTATGCTACGATTGAAGCCTTGGCAGGGCCACAAGACTCAGTAGAGGTGATGCGTCAAGCCTTCGAGGAGCGCTTGAACACTATTTATCCTCTTTTGTGCGAAGTACCAGGTTTTGATGTGATCAAGCCACAGGGAGCCTTCTATCTCTTTCCAAATGTAAAAAAAGCCATGGAGATGAAAGGATATACCGATGTGACAGAGTTTACAACTGCCATTCTGGAAGAAGTGGGAGTGGCGCTTATTACAGGAGCTGGATTTGGAGCTCCAGAAAATGTCCGTCTTAGCTATGCTACTGACCTAGAGACCCTAAAAGAAGCTGTACGTCGCTTGCATCAATTTATGGAAAATTAAAAGAAAAGAGGCTGGGACAAAAGTCCTAGCCTCTCAATTGTCTTTGGATTGTCGAGCA
>CADFQU010000314.1 GCA_902836505.1 Streptococcaceae bacterium | reverse complement strand
AAATTCACCTTTCTACGCAAGCTAGTGCTACCAACTATGAGACCCTTGAGTTTTGGAAAGACTTGGGCTTGACACGGGTCGTTTTGGCTCGTGAAGTTTCGATGGAAGAACTAGCTGAGATTCGTAAGCGGACGGACGTTGAGATTGAAGCCTTTGTTCACGGAGCCATGTGTATTTCCTACTCTGGCCGTTGTACCTTGTCCAATCATATGAGTATGCGGGATGCCAACCGTGGAGGATGTTCCCAATCTTGTCGTTGGAAGTATGACCTCTACGATATGCCGTTCGGTCAAGAACGCAAGAGTCTTAAAGGGGAAATCCCTGAAGAGTTTTCGATGTCAGCCGTGGATATGTCGATGATTGACCATATCCCTGATATGATTGAAAATGGAGTGGACAGTCTGAAGATTGAAGGTCGCATGAAGTCTATTCACTATGTCTCTACCGTAACGAACTGTTACAAGGCAGCTGTTGATGCTTATTTGGAAAGTCCTGAGAAGTTCGAAGCCATTAAGCAAGATTTGATTGATGAGATGTGGAAAGTGGCCCAACGTGAGCTAGCAACCGGTTTTTATTATGGTACTCCTTCAGAAAATGAGCAACTGTTTGGAGCTCGTCGGAAGATTCCAGAATACAAGTTTGTTGGAGAAGTGGTAGCCTATGATGCGGATCAGCAAATTGCGACCATTCGTCAACGAAATGTCATCAATGAAGGAGACCAAGTGGAATTTTACGGACCTGGTTTCCGTCATTTTGAAACAGTCATCGAAGATTTGCATGATGCCAAGGGCAATAAAATTGACCGAGCACCAAATCCGATGGAGCTATTGACCATTCATATGCCAACACCAGTTGAACCAGGTGATATGATCCGTGCTCTCAAAGAAGGCTTGATCAATCTCTATAAAGAAGATGGAACGAGTCAAACAGTTCGTGCCTAAAAAGTACAAGAAAAAAACACCGCATACCTCCCTAGCTTGGAAGTTTACGGTGTTTTTTGTTGTGCGATTCGAATCGTATGTGGAACAAGACTAATCTTTTGAATGTCAGAAATTCGAATGATAGTTGACATACTCTTTTTAAAATTCTTGACAATGAGTTGTTTTCGTTCCTGATCATATTTCACGATATCGCCTGTAAAACTCTTGTTTTGAAAGATGACATGGACTCCTTGTTTTTTTCGAAGAGCCAGTTCAATAATCTGAATCGTTTTACCATCCTCTAAAGGAGCTGGTTGAGAGGTTTTATCGTTGAAAAATTCATTGGCTCGGTCCTTGAGAAGCTCAAGAAATCTTTTCATAGCATAATTCTCCATAAGTTGATACAATATATTATAGAAAATTTCATTCATTTTGTAAAATTTTTTACGAATTATTAAGGTGAAAGACATTGAAAGGAGTATTTAATGGCAGATTTTAGTTTTGAAATTGAAGAACAACTCTTGGTCTTATCTGAAAATGAAAAAGGATGGACCAAGGAGTTAAACCGGGTTAGCTTTAATGGAGCACCTGCCAAGTATGATATGGATCTTCTTGTTGCGCTGTTCGGGCACAACACGCTCCTTCGGGTAGCCCTGACC
>CADFQU010000313.1 GCA_902836505.1 Streptococcaceae bacterium | reverse complement strand
TGTGGAAAATGTTTTTAGTCTTGTAGAGGAAGAGGAATGATTATGAAAAAGCAACCACAAAAAAGATCCCCACGTTACCGTTTTTGGAGAAAAGTAGGTTTGATGACTGCTGCTGGCTTGATTGGAGGAGGTCTTGGAGTTTTGACAGGGATGTTCGGATCAGAAAAGCCAATTGAAATTCAATCTTTCTTTAGTAAAGAAGTACTCTATTTGGGATCTGTAGTTTTATTCCTGATTGTGTTTATGATTACGATGGGCTTACTGATGTGGGGAAGAAAAGTCCATCAAAAGATGCTTCAAATAGAAGATGAAGATGAGGCATATCACTATGACGTTCAAAAGAAAAAACTTTATGGTTTAGCAACCATTGTTAAAGGAATCTTGATCTTACCATACTTTTTAGTCGTCATATTTTATAGTCAATTGATGTCTATGGATAGACCTGGAACAGGAAACTTGTCTTTTATCTTTGGAACTTTTACCATGCTCTATCTTCTTCTTGTCTTGTTTGTTCTATTTATCCTAGTGGATTTCTTCTATCGTAAGACCTTTCATCTGATTTATGGAAAACCAATTCCTCGCAATGCCAATGCCAAGGAAGTGCGTGAATTTATGATGAGTATGATGGATGAAGCAGAAAAGCAGATTAGCTACGAAGAAAATTTCGAAGTGGTGGTCAAGTTAAGCAATTATATCTTACCTATCATGCTAATTGGAATTTTAATCATTGGGATTGCCTTCCAGACGGATATCCTCTTGGCTTTGAGTGTTGTATCCATCATCTATATTTATATCCTTATTTCACAATACAAGATTACCAAACGTTATTATAAAGAATAAATGTATCATCCATGTTAGAAATCTGTAAAAGCTTTTGGAAGTAATAGAGAGCTTTTCTTATTGCAAATCTTATCTTCCATTTCTTTATATACAATCAATGGGCGTGTTATCAGTCTTGAATCTTGGGTATTATGGGAGATTATCAAACTTTCCCTTAGCTATCGTTTATTATCTAAGCCCTCAGTTGATGCTGAGGGCCTTTTAATTCTCAATTGATTTTTGAAACCCTTTTCACTACAATAGAGATACAGAAAAGGAGGCAGTGATGAAGTATATTGATTTTGCTGAAAATGAGCGTTTGTCAACGATTGTCCTTGGGATGATGCGTATTAGCGAATTGAGTGAAGATGAGGTAGAGGACTTGGTGGAGGCAGCCCTGTCGATTGGAATCAACACCTTTGATCTGGCGGATATTTATGGAAATGGACAGTGTGAGGTCCTGCTGGGCAAGGTTCTCAAGCGTCGTCCGGATCTTCGGGACCAGATGTGGATCCAGTCTAAGTGTGGGATTCGCAAAGATGGCTTTACCTATTTTGATTTTTCTAAGGACTATATTTTGGACTCCGTTGATGGCATCCTCGAGCGTTTGCAGATTGAACGCTTAGATAGTCTTCTCCTTCACCGACCGGATGCCCTCATGGAGCCTGAAGAAGTGGCAGAAGCCTTTAATCACTTGGAGCAAGCTGGCAAGGTCCGTCATTTTGGGGTGTCCAATCAAAATCCTATGATGATGGAATTGC
>CADFQU010000312.1 GCA_902836505.1 Streptococcaceae bacterium | reverse complement strand
GGTCGAGCTGATTTTTTCTCCCTGGTCTAGGACAGGGGGAACCACTATGACTTGGCCCTTAAAATAGGTTTCCAAATCACTAGCTACTTTCTTATCGCTACCAAAGCTATAATCAAATCCTGCCACTAAGACACGCGCTTGAAGACTTGTTAGATAGGTGGCAACGAATTCCTCAGCCGTATGAGCCGCAAAATCACTGGTAAAATCAATGAGATAAAGATCATCGACTCCAAGTTCTTCCATTCGTTTAAAGCGTTCCTCTGGATTCTGAAGGTGGAGGAGTAATTCTGGTTGGTAACGGGCAAAGGCCAATTTTGGAGATTCTGGAAAGGTCAAGACCGCTACCTGACGTTCTTGCTCATAAGCAATGGCGCGAGCTGTCAAAAAGAGCTCCTGATGCCCTCTGTGAAGACCGTCAAAATAGCCCAAGACAAGAACTGTATCTGCTTGAGCTTTTATTTCTTTTTCACTAGTTACATAACAAATGTTCATGAATTTATTGTAACACACTTTCTGTCAGAAAAACCTTGCGAGGTTTGTAAAGTTCTTCTCTTTTTTCTAAAATGGCCACTAATTTTCCTTGGTAAAAAGCAGCCAACTCTTTGGAGTCACTCTCAACCGGAATAAAGCGTCCAACTTGGACTTCGCCGACCTCTTCGACTGTCAGCTCCACTTTTTCCAGATCTCCGGTTCCAATTTCAAGTGGATGAAGGAAGCTCAAATCTCCTTGAGCAACTTTTTCAGCAAGCTCTTCCAGGGTTAGGGCATTTTCTAAGGACAAGCCAGCAGCACTGGTACGTGTCAGATGAGACATATGGGCTGCATAGCCCAGTTTCTGCCCTAAATCCACAGACAAGGTCCGGATATAGGTCCCCTTGCTGCATTTAACCCGGAAGCGAAAGCGGGCTAGTCCTTCTTGATAACGAATTTCGCTGGTGCGCGTGAATTCATAAATGGTCACTTGTCGAATCGGCCGTTCTACCTCTTCTCCTGCACGCGCATATTCATAGAGCTTGCGCCCATTGACCTTGACCGCTGAATACATGGGTGGTACCTGTTCGATTTCTCCCACCATCTGGGCAATCATGCGGTCTACCTCATCTGCATCCAAGGGGTCTTGCACAGGAGTCCGCTCGACAACTTCTCCACTGGCATCCTCCGTCGTAGTAGAAAATCCCAAAGTGATTTCTCCCTCATAGATTTTGCCTTCATCCTGCATAAATTCAACCATTCGGGTTGCCTTGCCAACTGCGATCGGAAGCACCCCCACCACATCCGGATCCAGAGTCCCCCCATGGCCAATTTTCTTGGTTCCTAAAATTTTTCGCAGTTTAAAGACCACATCATGCGAAGTCATCCCTGCTTCTTTTTTTACATTAATAATTCCATCCATCTGAATTGTTCTTTCTAACTCATGTGTGACCATGATGGTCACCGACTCCTTATTATACCATGAAAATGATCTCCTTGTCCCTGATTCCCCATTCCTATAAGCTCTTAAAAATCCCGTAGCAGATTTCAGACTTTTTAAAATGGGTTTGATACAATAGAAAACGAAAGAAGGTGTAACATATGTTAATGTATGATGTT
>CADFQU010000311.1 GCA_902836505.1 Streptococcaceae bacterium | reverse complement strand
ATTTTATTTTAAAGTTTTCTGATATATCTACTATATGTTTCAATTTCTTTCAATTTTGGTTATGATGAAAGGGATTACAAGTAAAATCAAAAAGGAGAAACACATGGAGAAAAAATGGTGGCATGATGCTGTGATTTATCAGATCTATCCCAAGAGTTTTTCAGATAGCAATGGGGATGGAATAGGTGACCTCAAGGGAATCATCAGTAAGCTGGATTATTTGGAGAAGTTAGGTATTACGGCCATTTGGCTGTCTCCTGTTTACCAAAGTCCTATGGATGATAATGGCTATGACATATCTGATTATGAGGATATTGCTGCTATCTTTGGGACCATGGAGGATATGGAGGAGCTGATTGCAGAAGGGCAAAAGCGCGGTATTAAGATCATTATGGATTTGGTGGTCAACCATACATCGGATGAGCATGCTTGGTTTATCGAAGCGAAAGAAAATCCAAACAGTCCAGAGCGGGACTACTATATTTGGAGGGACCAACCCAATGATCTTCTCTCGAACTTTAGTGGTTCAGCTTGGGAATTTGATCCAGCTTCCCAGCAGTATTATTTGCACTTCTTTAGTAAGAAGCAACCGGACCTGAATTGGGAAAATGAGAGCCTTCGGCAGAAGATTTACGACATGATGAATTTTTGGATTGACAAGGGGATCGGTGGTTTTCGGATGGATGTCATCGACATGATTGGGAAAATTCCGGATCAGAAGATCGTAGCCAATGGTCCTATGCTCCACCCCTATCTGAAAGAAATGAATCGAGCAACCTTCGGAGATAAGGATTTGTTGACGGTTGGGGAGACCTGGGGAGCTACACCCGAGATTGCTAAGCAATACTCTGGTCCTGACAATGAGGAATTGTCGATGGTCTTTCAATTTGAACACATTGGCCTTCTCTTCCAAGAAGGCCAGCCAAAATGGCACTATGCCAAGAAGCTCAATGTTCCTAAGTTGAAAGAAATTTTCAACAAGTGGCAGACGGAACTGGGCATGGACGAAGGTTGGAACTCCCTCTTTTGGAACAACCATGACCTTCCTCGTCTTGTCTCTGCCTGGGGAGATGACCAAACCTATCGGGTGAAGTCCGCTAAGGCTTTAGCCATTCTTCTTCATTTGATGAGAGGGACCCCTTATATCTATCAGGGAGAAGAGATTGGTATGACCAACTATCCGTTTGAAAGTATAGACGAAATTGAGGATATTGAGTCCGTCAACTATGCCAAGGAAAGTCTAGAAAAAGGAGTAGACCTCGACACCATTATGGACCAGATCCGGCATATTGGCCGGGACAATGCTCGGACTCCTATGCAGTGGTCCAAGCAGCCACAAGCTGGTTTTACGACTGGTCACCCTTGGCTAGCAGTCAATCCAAACTATCAGGAAATCAATGTAGAAGTTGCTTTGGCTGATCCCTCATCCATTTTTTATACCTATCAACAATTGGTTGCCCTCCGTAAGGAGCAAGACTGGCTGGTTTCTGCTGACTTTGAGCTACTTAATACAGCAGATCAAGTCTTTGCCTACCAACGTGTAGATAGGGACCAACGCTACTTGGTCGTTGTCAATTTGTCTAGTCAAGTCCAGAGGT
>CADFQU010000310.1 GCA_902836505.1 Streptococcaceae bacterium | reverse complement strand
ATGGTAAAACGCTCACCACCCATTCGAAATTTCTGTTTGACCAGATACGTTTTCATCCTACTCCTCTCCTACCTTTCGACATTGTCTAATCCTCCCAGAACCAACCTAGAAAGGGGGTAAAAACAAAAGACAAGCTCACTAACGAAGGGCGAAAAACCGCGGTACCACCTTCATTCAATGAACTTGTCATTCTTCATTCGATTATGTAATTGTTCTATTGAGTAGCAAAACCATTCCTCTTCCATGGCTCGCACCCCCGCCACTTCTCTGCTTCCGATTCTAAATGATTTATTCTCAACTATCTCATTATACAGATAAATACAATGGTCGTCAACTAATATTCTTATTTAGAAGATGAGCTGCCTTCTGTGGTTGCACCAATATTTTGCATGTATTGGTTGAAGGTTGCCTTGAAGGCATCGTCTTTGACCTTGATATTGGCATTAGACATTGCTTTGGCAATGATGCTACGGATAAAGTTGGCATCATTTTTACGACCCGCCGTTAGAATTTCTTTCAAGCGTTTTTCGTATTTCTTCCAATCAGAACCTTTTTCTTCCTTCTTGGTTACTTTCACGATATAGTAGCTACCAGCGTTATTTTGACTAGCAGGAACAATGATAACATCAGAAATACCATTTACATCAAGCTTAGACGCCGCTTCCTTGACACGGGTTGGAACAGTTGTTGTTCCAGAGTCAAATTTGATTTCTCCACCCTTATCTTTGGTGCTAGCATCTGTAGAGTTTTCTTTGGCAATTTGTGCAAAGTCTGCGCCTTCAGCTTTTACACTTGCAAGAACTTCATTAGCTTTTTCTTCTGAATCCAATTTAATCACATTTGCAGTGATTTCTGGTGTATAAGTTTCAAAGGCTTTTTTATAAGCTTCGTCTGTCAACTCTTTTGAAATAGCTTGATCAACCGCATACTCTAACAAAAGATTGCTACGGATTTGTTGTTTGTTGGTTTCTTCTGTCAAACCTTGTTGAGTGAGGTAGCTATTGAAGGCTTCACCCAATTGTTTTTTCTGCTCATCAACTTTTTTCTCAACATCTTTGTCTGAGACTTTTGAGCCGTATTCTTTTTCAAAGACTTTATTAATGGTCATTTGGAACAGGTATTGTTGTGCACCTTGGTTATGTTTGATTTCATCATAGAAATCACCAACAGTGATCGTGTCACCCTTCATTGTGACGATATCCTTGTCACTGCCACTTTTTGCACAAGCTGCTAGCGCTACAACGGATAAAAGGGTCACCGCTCCAGCTACAAATTTTTTCTTCATGTTTATTTCTCCATTCTAAAATTCACTGCTACTATTTTACCACAAATTCAAAAGAATAACTTAAATAAGTCTAAAAGCTACTCTTCTGTCGGCAAGGAAATCTCTTCCTGATTTTTACGAATCATGAGAATGCCATCACCGAGCGGAATCAGACTGGCCGTCAAGCCAGGATGGTCCAAAGTGGCATCAAAGAGACGTTGCAAGCCTCGATAGATGGTGCGTTGTCCACGACGAACTTCCATGATATCACGCGCCACATATCCTCCTTGGAAGATATCGTCAAAAATCAACACACACACAACTGCCACGCAAACAAA
>CADFQU010000309.1 GCA_902836505.1 Streptococcaceae bacterium | reverse complement strand
AAAGAATGATAGTATCCAAGTCGGAGATAATATTCAGTATACAGATAAAAACGCCTTCAATATTATTGTTTTAAATGCTGCCACTAGAGAAAAAGCAAATGTCCCCGAAGGAGTGGAATTTAATGCCGAGATGATGGCCCAAAGATTTGAGACTAGGTGGAATGACCCTAAACTTGTTGAGAAAATGACAAGATCTACGACGACCGTTGGAGGAAATGAGTCGCTTAAAATACATATTTTTCTCAAGTCAGGCCTGCAGGTTGCTTGTTGGGTATTCCAAAAAGATGATAAGGTTTATTTGATTGTTGTTGAAGGATTTGAGAAAACAATAACTCAATTTACTCCTTATGTCGAAGACACTTGGAGCTTAGATGGAACAGGTGCCGTGACGGATTAATGAAGAGGAAGTTTGGCTTAAACTATCCAGAGGCTTCGATGTTTGACAAGAATAACAGTATGACGCAGTGGTTGATTGGTATCTTTGTTCGCTTTTTAAGCTCCAAAGATAGCCTAATCAACTGTGCGGGGGTGGGAAGATTGAAAAGGTTTGGGGAACCTTTTCAACCTCTTTAAATTTCTCGGAGTTCTGTCCCACTCCCTTTTTTGCATCCTTTGTGGTATAATCTTTCTATTGTTTAGAAGAGGAAATAGAGGATGACTCAGGAAATCGATATTGAAAAATACCATCAGTTAGCGCTCCAAAAGCAAAAGGAGCACCGCAAGGTATTGGCGAATCTGAAAAAGAAGCCACCTAAGAATTTAGATAAAATAGCGCAAGAAATTCACGATGAAGTCTTTCAAGAAATTGATTGTACCGCCTGCGCCAATTGCTGTAAGACCCTAGGACCCGATTTTAAGGAAGCAGATATCACGCGCATCGCCAAGTATTTCAAAATGAAGCTTCCCGCTTTTGAGGCGGAATTTCTTCAAGTGGATGAAGATGGAGATAAGGTTTTTAAATCCATGCCATGTCCTTTCTTGGGTGGTGATAATCTCTGTTCCATCTACGATGTTCGTCCGAAAGCCTGTCGGGAATTTCCTCATACAGATCGCAAGAAGATCTACCAGATCAACCATCTGACCATCAAGAATACGCTGACTTGCCCAGCAGCTTATTTATTTGTAGAAAAATTGAAGGATCGTTTGTAATGGCATACACCTTTTTACTATTTGACCTAGACCACACCTTGTTGGACTTTGACACAGCGGAGGAAGTGGCCTTAACGCAATTCCTCCAAGATCAGGGGGTCCAAGATATTCAAGCCTTTAAGGATTACTACAAGCCAATGAATCAAGGGCTCTGGAAAGATTTGGAGCAAAAGAAGATTAGCAAGAAAGACTTGATTAACAGCCGGTTTGCCATCGCCTTTGCCCATTTTGGTAGAGAGGTAGATGGTGAAGAGATGGCTCTTCGTTACCAGGACTACATTAGTCAACAGGGACAGAGTTTCCCAGGAGCAGAAGACATGTTAGCCAAGCTAGTAGAAGGGGGTTACCAGCTCTATGGTGCTACCAACGGCGTTACCGCTATTCAGCAAGGGCGTTTAAAGAAATCTGCCATCACCCCTTATTTCAAAGAAATCTTTATCTCTGAACAATTAGGGACTCAAAAACCGGAACCGGCC
>CADFQU010000308.1 GCA_902836505.1 Streptococcaceae bacterium | reverse complement strand
TCAAATTGTAAGTTTCGATGGCACTTTCCACTGCTTTTTCAAGGGATTTATAGAGACTGTCTACAGATGCATTTTTTACAAGGGCAAATTGGGCACCCATATCAGCAATCTCAGCAATAGCCTTCTTCCCAATCGCTAATTGGTAGCCATCAAAGGTATCTTTTCCAACAACTACCTTGCTATCGGAAATTTGGATTTCGATTTTTTTATCTTTTTTACTCATTCTTCTACCTCATTTCAACCCCTTTATTTTACAAAATTTTTCACATGCTTGCAAGCCGAAAATGTTTCATGATTAAATTATTTTATTTTGCTAGTATCTTCTTCCTAAGAAAAAAGAGGGAGTTCAAATCCCTCTGATCATTTCTTTAATCGTTTACTTTGAAAATCCATCCTTCTGGTGCTTCTATATCACCAAACTGGATGCCAGTTAATTCATCATAAAGCTTGCGGGTAATTGGTCCTACTTCTGTTTCTGAATAGAAGACATGGAAATCATCTCCGTGTTGAACTCCACCTATTGGTGAAATAACTGCGGCAGTACCACAAGCTCCTGCTTCAACAAAGCGGTCTAGATGATCGATTGGTACATCCCCTTCGATTGGTTGCAAACCAAGACGATGCTCAGCAAGATAGAGCAAGGAATACTTGGTAATGGATGGCAAGATGGAAGGACTCAGTGGAGTGACAAACTCATTATCAGCTGTAATTCCAAAGAAGTTTGCTGACCCTACTTCTTCAATCTTGGTATGAGTCGCTGGATCCAAGTAAATCACGTCGGAGAAGTTCCGAGACTTAGCTAATTTACCAGGTAGGAGGCTAGCAGCATAGTTTCCACCAACTTTCGCTGCACCTGTCCCATGAGGTGCTGCCCGGTCGTACTCATCTTGAATCAGGAAGTTGGTTGGGACCAAGCCACCCTTGAAGTAGTTTCCTACTGGCATTGCAAAGATGGTAAAGATGTATTCCTCTGCTGGTTTCACACCGATAATATCTCCAACCCCAATCAACAAGGGGCGAAGATAGAGAGTTCCACCAGTTCCATATGGTGGGACATATTCTTCATTGGCACGAACTACTGCTTTACAAGCTTCCACAAACATATCCGTTGGAACTTGAGGCATCAAAAGACGATCAGCCGTCCGTTGTAGGCGTTTGGCATTCTCATCTGGACGGAATAATTGAATACTGCCATCCTTTGTCCGATAAGCCTTCAATCCTTCAAAGGCTTGCTGTCCATAGTGCAAACTTGGAGAAGATTCTGAAATATGAAGAGTGGAATCTTCGGATAGCTCTCCCTTCTCCCAGGCTCCATTTCGATAATAAGCAATGTATCGATAGGGTAATTTCATATAAGAAAATCCAAGATTTTCCCAATCAAGTGATACTGTCATTTTGTTTTCCTTCTTCCATTCAAGACTTGCTAAATAGCAAGAGCCACCACAAGGGATGACTTTATTCATGTACTCTATTTTACACCATTTCATGAGAATTTCAAGTGATGTTTGCAATTTTCAGAAAATTTATCTAGCAAAAAAATTAGCCAGAAACAGGCTAATTTTGTTATTATTTAAATCTAAATGAGAAAACTAAATGAAAAGAAATTTGATAAATAAAAAAAGAACCATTGATAGTTCGTACTGAC
>CADFQU010000307.1 GCA_902836505.1 Streptococcaceae bacterium | reverse complement strand
TTCTTTTTCAGGAAGCATGAGGTCAAGCATAATTAATTCGTAGATCCCACTTTTAGCTTCTTAAAGACTTTCGTCCCCATCAAAGACTTGCATGACATCTGCAAAATCATCTAAAAAATCAAATACTGAATTAGACAAACCAAGGTCATCTTCGACTAATAAAATCTTAATCATGTTTACTTTCTCCTTCTCATTATTCCACAGGGATGATGAGTATTTTCTACTCCATTATAACATGACAAGGCTTCATTCAGTAGCTTTCAGATAGCGATTTCAGCTTTTTTCTTATCCTACTGTCCCTGTCTCATCCTTTGATGAATGTTGTGTATTGGTTGACGATTTTTTCGAAGTAGACTTCTTGGAGGACTTTTTATTGGAGTTCCCATTTTGTTGGTTGCCCTCTTGATCTTGAGGCCCCCCATCTTGTAGAGGTTGACCATTCCAATTCCCTTGGCCTGGTCCACCGTTTTGACCATCTTGCGGTGGCATACCGCCTGGTCCTCCACCAAATCCATCTTGTCCTTGGCCCCCTTGTGACCCGCCTCCTTGAGGTGGTTGGCCGTTCATTTGGCCTTGCCCTGGTCCACCATTTTGGCCATTAAGACCTTGTGAGTTAGAATGTCCATCTTGTCCTTGACTATTTCCCTGGCTATTTTGTCCTTGATGGCTTTGGGCAGGCTGGTTGCCATTTTGTGTAGCGACTGTTGCTTGTTGGCGTTGGGGAGTCGTATTGGCTGTCGCCAACATTCCCAATCCAAATCCACTTGTCATTCCTACGACGAGTCCTCCTGTTGCTGCGGCAGTTGCCCACCACTTAGGACTTTTCTTAACGACAATCATTTTTTCAGTTCTTTCTTGCTTTTGTTCATTCGAAGCTTGCATTCTTTCATTTCCTTATATTTTTATTTAAACAAGGCCTTTGTTTAGATAAGGATAGTTTACAGGCTTTTCCTTAACAGTGACTAAATTTTTTCTTAAACTTTCCTAAAATGATTAAGGAGACATTTGTCACAGCTGAAAAGAGGACTTGACAGGTTTGCCTTCATTTTTGTAGAATAGTTACCATAAAAATAAAGTGAGGTTTACTGTTTTGAAAAAAATAGAATCAATGACATTAATTGCTCTTGGAGCAGCTTTGATTGCTGCCTTATCCCCTTTTGAAATCCCTCTTGGACCCATTCCTATCACGCTTCAGACTTTAGCGATTGGATTGATCGCCAGCATCTACCGTCCAAAAGAAGCCACCCTTTCCGTTCTCATTTACCTCCTCTTAGGTGCCATTGGCCTCCCCGTCTTTGCAGGTGGCCACGGAAGCATCAGCTCCTTCTACAGTCCCACTGCTGGATTCCTTTTCTTCTTTCCCCTTCGAGCTTTGGTTACTTCCATCCTCGCTGGCCAAAAGGGACAACCTATTCGTATTTTCCTTGCTAACGCCTTGGGGGAAGTCGTCCTCTTTATTGGGGGGGGCTTAGGTTTTATGCTCATTACCCACCAGAGTTTGGATATCACAGTAAAATTGGTTGTCCTACCTTTTGTGCTACCAGACTTGATTAAGATGACATTGACAACGATTTTCGCGGTCATTCTTTATAGAAATCTCAAGCATCTCCCTTATTTCAAAAAAGAAAAATAAAAACTCTTTGAGAGTCTTGTAGATCTGCATAGCACTCTCTAGGAGCTT
>CADFQU010000306.1 GCA_902836505.1 Streptococcaceae bacterium | reverse complement strand
CGATACAGTTTAATTATTTTAGTAGTAGCCACGATTTTTGGTAGTTTTTTCTTAACTTCCTTGAATAATAAAAAACAAGTAAACCGTACTTTTACCTACTCTGAAGAGGCAATTCCAAATCCCTTGATGGGCTATGCACCATCCGCAGAGGAATCGGAGCTTTCTGACGATGTTCAACTGGTATATATGGATGTCACTTGGAAAGAATTAGAAGCCCAAAAGGGTGTATATGATTGGGAAAAGATAGAAGAAAACAACCAGATGGAACGCTGGAAAAAGGAAGGAAAGTATATTGTTCTACGCTTTGTCTTAGACTATCCTTCCGGTACTTCTCATGAAGATATTCCTTCTTGGCTCATAAAAGAAATGTCTGATCCAGGGGACCACTATGAGTCTGACTATGGAAAAGGCTTTTCTCCTAATTATTCAGATAAAACCTTGATTTCTTATTATCAAAAAGCTGTTGCTGCTATGGGAGAGCGCTGGGCTAAAAGTGGGCAAATTGCCTTTATTCAGCTTGGGGTTCTCGGCCATTGGGGAGAATGGCACGTCAATGATGAGGTAAACATCAGAAAATTACCAGAAGCAGCAGTCCGTGAAAAATTTATCACTCCATGGACTCAAGCTTTTCCCAAAGCCAATATTTTAATGCGTCGTCCTTTTGTGGCTGCGAAGAAGCATGGCTTCGGCCTTTATAATGATATGGTAGGAGAGAAAGAAAGCACTAAGGTTTGGCTGGATTGGATAAAATCTGGTGGCGACTATGACCAGGAAGAAGCGAAGGATGGCCTTGTAGCGATGCCTGACGCCTGGCAAACTGCACCGATTGGTGGTGAGTTTACTAGTGCAGTGAGCATGAAAAACATTCTCAAGAATAATTTAGAACAAACGATTAAAGAAGTTCAACAATCGCATACAAGCTTCTTGGGACCTAAGATTGCTGAGGTACTTGATGAGAAGGATGATACGGGCTATAACGAAGTCTTGAAAAACATGGGTTATAGATTCTGGGTTCCTTCAGCGTCCTTGAAGTCACAAGGTGATGAAACCAAGCTTACTCTTACTTTAGCAAACAAAGGAGTGGCTCCTTTTTATCGGAATTGGGACACTAAGATTTATGTTCTTGATAAATCAGGGGAGATTGTAGAAACTAAGAAACTTTCTCTTGATTTGACCAAGCTTCTGCCAGATAAAGAGGAAGAGCTTGAAGTCTCACTTTCAACTTCTAATCTGATGAGTAAGGATAAGGGCTATAAGGTTGCTATAGGAATTATCTCTCCTTTAACAAACCAGCCATCTATTCGTTTTGCAAATGAAGGTCAAGAAGACCAGACTGTTCTGACTCTATATGATGCTGCAACTGATGAATAAAAAAAGAAGTGCTCTGCCTATTGCAGCACTTCTTTTTTAGCTAATTTCCGGGAACTATGTGACTAAGGTTGATTAATCAATGACCAAGACGATTTAAAGTAGGATGATTTGACAAAGCTGGTCCTTCTTGGTAGAATAAGAATGTCGTAAAGACAAATAACTTCTTCTTGGTTGCAGGCCATGCCAAACCTGCCACTCGGATGAAGCGTAAAGAAAAGGAGTATATCATGGCAATCTCAAAAGAGAAAAAAAATGAAATCATTGCACAATATGCACGTCACGAAGGTGATACAGGTTCAGTAGAGGTTCAAGTTGCTG
>CADFQU010000305.1 GCA_902836505.1 Streptococcaceae bacterium | reverse complement strand
CAAATGATAAAGACTTGCTTAGATCCTTCATAGCCTGACTGAGAAAAATTCTGGATCAACTCTCGGATCCGATCTGTCTTAATGATGTGATTGACCGGTCGTACAACTGTTACATCTGAGAATTCATCCTCTTCAATCAAGCGACAAGCCCGACAAGTCCCACAGGGCCAGACACCCTTCTTATCCGTACAAAAAAGACTTTGGGACAAGAGCTGGGCCATCTCAAAACTGCCAAAATCTCCTGTAAAGAGATAGGCGTGGCTCAAGCGGTCTTGTTCTAAAATAGCTTGGAAGCGATCGACTAACTGAGGTTGAAGTTTTTGCACTTGTTCTAACTTCATTCACTGATCTCCAAGACTTCTTTGAGTAGAATCCAAGTATCCTCGACCACCTTGTCAAAACTCTGACTGGCATCAATTTTCACCACACGTTGCGGTTCTTTTTCGAGGATGGCCAGATAGCCTTGACGGACTTTCTGATGAAGACTGAGGCCTTCTAAATCCAAGCGATTGACTTCACGACTAGCACTCTTAGCAATTCTAGCCAATCCTTCTTCTACATCAATGTCAAAATAGAAGGTTCGGTTTGGCTTGAGACCATCGGTCGCAAACTGGTTTAACCATTCAATATCCGCTACTGCTAATCCACGGCCAAAACCTTGATAAGCTACTGAACTGTCGATAAAACGATCCATAATGACTAGCTTCCCTGCTTCCAAAGCTGGAAGGACACGTTCTGCCAAGTGTTGGCGACGACTGGCGATATAAAGAAGCAATTCTGTCTTGGGATCCATCTCCGTATGGGATGGATCTAGGATGACTTCGCGTATTTTTTCTGCTATTTCGACGCCCCCTGGCTCCCGTGTGGTAATATAGGTAATCCCTGCCTTTTCCAAGCGTGGTAACAAGGCTTCTAAAACGGAGGATTTCCCTGCACCTTCTGGGCCTTCAATTGAAATTAATGTTCCCTGTTTCATTCTCTTATCTTAACTTTCTATACTCATTTCTCTAGCATGCATCACTTCTTTTTATTTTACCAAAAATAGGGGTAAAAATCCTGTCCGAATTCGTGAAAATTGATGAAAATTATTTCCTATTTTTCATTTTTTTTGGTAAAATGTATGGTGAAAAACGATTAGGAGAACGAGCATGTTTAAGGCAAAAAATATTCTAGCTATTATTTTTGGGGCTGGCATTTTTTCTTTTGGAATCTTCTTTCTAGTAATTCCATTTCACTTTTATGAAGGAGGGGCTACAGGGATTACCCTGATTACTTACTACCTCTTTAAAATTCCCGTTTCGGTCATGAACTTGGCCATCAATATCCCCCTCTTTTTTCTGGCTTGGAAATTACTGGGGCTTCGATCTCTCTATCTCAGTCTGATTGGAACCTTTTCGGTTTCTTCTTGGATGGCCATCTTCGAGCTGATCCCCAGAAGCCATCAACTTCAGAATGCAATCTTTACAGCTCTTGATGGAGACATCCTCCTAGCCTGTATTGGATCAGGGGTTATCCTTGGAACTGGACTGGGGATTATCTTCAACGCTGGAGGCACTACAGGTGGAACCGATATTGTCGCTCGTATCTTTAACAAGTATACGACACTTTCTATGGGACGCCTGATGTTGATTGTGGATGCCATCGTCTTGACAACTGTTTTGATTGTCTTTAAGGACTTCCGAATTGCGGCCTATACCCTCCTCTTTAT
>CADFQU010000304.1 GCA_902836505.1 Streptococcaceae bacterium | reverse complement strand
ATCGCATTTCCTCAATTTTCTCTTGCCAGTAAGGATTATAAGGCTGACCTGAATACTTATTCGTTAAGCTGCGGACAGGTTTTCTGAATTTCATCTGAACCTTGTCAAACTCTCCTAAATCTGTCAGTGGATCAATAAATCCCAAAGGCTCGCTATTGAGCAACTTTTCATATAAATTTAAACTGTTTGTCATCATCGTTTGTCTCCTCTGATACAGTTCTTTACAATCTCCCCCTAGGATGAGTTCTGGCAGCTCATGCTTTCAAACAAATCAAGTTGAAAGGCACCTGAAGAAGCTTTAACATCTTCTAGCGGTATTTTCTCTGACTGTTTTTCTTTATCGTGATCAATCACTTCATAGACTTCCAATGTGTCAATGTTCATGACAATCTCCAATCCTCGCATGATGATCTCCTTTCTCTTTAAATTTAAAACGAACAAAAAAGGAGAACAGATTTCTCCGTTCTCCTTCCTATACAAGATATTCAATTTATACTTTTCTAAAAACTCTTACCACTTACACTGCATCTTCCAAGACTTTTAAGCGAATTTTTCCGAGTGAAAAGGTTCAAAAAAATGCCTGCTCGAGCAGACATCTTTGAAAGACCATTCAATCATTGTGACAAATGGTAAGAATAGCTGGCGACGACTACTTCTTCGTGCCAACGAAGAGCATACTTCAATTTCAAACTCATTTGGTTGTGCAAAATATTTTGCCAGTGTTTCTTAGGAATGAATTGGGGAACCAAAACGGTAACGGTATTACCTTTTGCTTTTGCTTCTTCCGCTACTTTTGCAACAAATTCAACGGTTGGTTGGATAATATCCCGATAGCTTGTCATGACATTTTCAAAACGAATATCTGGGAAGTAATGCTTGAATTCTTCAGCTACTTCCATATCCTTGGCCTTGGTTTCTTCTGTAGAAACGTGCATGGCCACGATGTCATTCCCCAAACTGCTGGCATAATTCATCGCTCCAACACTTACTTGGGTAACATTTCCAACTAAAACGATGACGGTATTTCCAGCATAGTCTGCCTTTTCGATCTTCGTACCTAAACGCAATTGAGCAGCAACCTTATCATAGTGGTTACGAATTCTTAAGAACATCCATAGCAAGAGCCCAATGATAGGGAAGAAGGGCCAGATTTCACTTAAACGGAAGAGCAAGAGAATCAAGACAATGCCGTAACAGATAATAGCACCAACGATATTAGCGATCGAGTACTTAAGAAACCCTCTTTGATATTGGCGTTTCCAGTGAATGACCATCCCTGTTTGAGAAAGGGCGAAAGGAATGAACACCCCAATGGTATAAAGGGGAATCAAACTTTCTGTTTGACCATCAAAGATCAGGAGCAAGACGATAGCTCCAACCGCCAAGGTCAAGATCCCATTGGAATAGCCTAGGCGATCCCCTTTTTCCATATACATGTGTGGCATGTATTTATTCTTGGCCATATTGAAGGCCAACATAGGAAAGGCAGAAAAACCAGTATTTGCAGCAACGGCTAGGATTAGGGCAGTTGAGAATTGGAAGAGATAATAGACAATCTGACCGAGAGCTGAATCTCCTAAAATCCCTTTAGCCATTTGTGAGAGGATTGTTTCTCCGTGTTGAGGTGTAATCCCCATCCAGTAGTTTAAGAAGGTAATCCCTGCAAATAGAAATCCAAGAATCAGTGACATGATGGTCAATGTTTGAGCTGCGTTTTTT
>CADFQU010000303.1 GCA_902836505.1 Streptococcaceae bacterium | reverse complement strand
GAGGTGTTTCTATGCAGACTTGGCTCACCCTTCAAAATATTTATGATGTGAAAGTGGCTGAAATTGTAGAACAAAGAGAGTTTGATCAAGGTCGCGAGAAGGAAATATGCGAGATGATTGACTTCAAGTATTTTAAGCAAAAAGGCTATGTTCCAGAGAAGCGCTATGGTATTGGTGAAAAGATTACAGAGCTTCGAAAGATTCTGGAAGTATCAAGTTTAGAATATCTCGTGACTTTTAACCATTTAGTGAGTTATCGTAATACACGTGACTTTACCGAAAAGAGTATCGTTAATTCCAATATCATGTTAGAGTTAGCATCAAAAAAAGCTCGTAATAAAACGACCACGAAGCTTAATCGCAGAAAGTTAGAGAAAAGTTTACCAACATTGAGAGAATTGACGAGACAAGATCCAAAGGATTTTGCTCAAGAGTTGACCGATATCTTGCTAGAGTGTGGGGTTGTCTTAGTGGGACTTCCTGCTTTAGCAAATGCCAATTTAAATGGTGCAACAAAGAAGTTTGGAAACGGTAGTGTCTTGTTGTTATTAACAGATCGTAATAAAGCATCAGATATTTTTTGGTTTTCACTTTTCCATGAGATTGGACATATTCTGCAGAATGACTTTTCGTCTGATGATGGAGGTAGCGACTCTTATCGACGCTCTGAGGAACTAGCAGACCAGTTTGCGAAAGATTTACTAATTGCTCCTCAAGACTATCAAAGATTCATAGATGAAGGTTGCTTTGATAAACAAGCGATTAAGAAATTTGCTGATGAGATTGGTATCCATCCTAGCATTGTTTTAGGTAGACTGCAGAATGATGAGTATTTGGGTTATGATCAATTTAGAGACTTGAAAGTGAACTATTATTTGGTTTCTTAATGGATCTTATAGTGCAATCAAAAGTTTTTTCCGAATAATAGAAGTAGAGGGGCCAACCCTCTATTTTTGACTAAGGAGAAGTAGATGGAAAAAAGACACAAGCATGTCTCACCGACCTTGGATATTATGGCTAAGAAGATTTTTAGCCTGCCTGAGGTGACGGTGGCATTTATTCGAGATATTTTGGATTTGGATGTTGTGGATGCTCAGATTTTGGAGGGGACACAGCTTCATAAAAAGGACTTTGACGAGGATGAGCTCTTTTCAACGTCGGTGGATGTTCGAGCCAAGTTGAATGATGGAACCGAGGTTATCATTGAGATTCAGGTGCGTAAGCAGCATTATTTTCTCAATCGTTTTCATTATTATTTGGCTAACCAGCTAGTAGAAAATGTGCAACAATTACGCCAACAAGGGCAGACGCATAAGATGTATGAGCAGATGGAGCCGGTCTATGGTATTGCTATCTTGGAGAAGACCTTGTTGCCAGATGAGGAGTCCCCGATTAATACTTATTGGATGGCCAATAGTCGGACGGGCAAGCCTCTGTATTCTTTCTATAAGGATGGGAAACAGCAGAACCTTCTTCAGATTGCCTTTTTAGAGTTGGATAAGTATAATAAAGATAAGCATATTAGGGATGAAGGGCGGCAGTGGCTAGAGTTCTTTGGAAATCTCCCATTTTCAATGGCACCTAGTCACGCGGTCACGCATGCCGATTCATTACTGGATTCATCCAGCTGGACACAGGAGGAAAAGGCGATGATTGATGAACGCATACGTATTCAAGAAAATTATGACATGACCATGGAAACAGCAATTGATGAAGCGC
>CADFQU010000302.1 GCA_902836505.1 Streptococcaceae bacterium | reverse complement strand
CTCTACTACGCTGATTTCATCAGCTTTTACAGCCCTACTCAACTGTGCGGAGGTGAGACGACGAAATCGAATTCTAACGAATTACCGATTTCTGTCCCACTCTCATTTTTCTATCCTATTTAGGTGATGGAAGCATCCGACTTCTTAGCTGAGGTCGTTATCGATAATAACTTTCAAGGCATTGTTTTCGCCAGCATGTTTGAAGATTTCGTATGCCTTTTCTGCTTCTGACAGTTTGAAGTGGTGGGTCACCAACTTCGTCGCATCAATCTTACCAGATTTCAAGACATTAAGAAGCATTTCGGTTGTATTGGCATTGACCAATCCCGTGTTGAGCGTGATATTCTTAATCCAAAGATCATCAAGATTGAAGCTAACTGGTTTACCATGCACTCCGACGTTGGCAATATGACCACCGACAGAGATAATATTTTGGCAGACATCAAAGGTTGCTGGATAGCCCACACATTCCATAGAGATGTCAACACCACGATCATCGGTCACTTCATTGATAAAGGCCTTGATTTCATCAATATCACTTGAACAAATCGTATGAGTCGCTCCAAATTTCTTAGAAGCTTCAAGACGAGATTCTGACAAGTCTACCATGATAATAGTGGCTGGAGAGAAGAATTGTACGGTTAAGAGAGCTGCTAAGCCAATTGGGCCAGCACCAACGATACAAACGTTGTCTCCAGGTTTCACGTGAGATGGGAGCACTCCAATCTCATAGGAAGTAGGCAGAATATCAGAGAGCATCACCAAGGCTTCATCATCTACAGAAGCTGGTGCATGATAGAGACTGCCGTCTGCATGAGGGATATGGACATACTCTGCTTGGGTACCATTAATCAAGTGACCAAGGATCCAGCCCCCATCTTCACAGTGGGAAGGCAAAGCACGTTTACAGTAGTAGCAGGTGTTACAAGCCGTTACACAAGAGATGATAACCTTGTCTCCAACCTTAAAGTTAGTGACCGCATCACCGACTTCTTCGACAATCCCGATTCCTTCGTGACCGAGGATGGTTCCTTCTTTACAAGCTGGAACATCTCCACCCAAAATATGGAGGTCTGTTCCACAAATGGTCGTTTTTACCAAACGCACAATTGCATCAGTTGGTTTCTTGATGACTGGTTTTGGTTGATCAATCAACTGAAGATTTCCTGCGGATACATATGTTGCTGCTTTCATAAGCGACTCCTTTTTTGTTGGTTTTATCAAACCATTTTATTACAGTTTCTACTTTGTGAATATTATAACATACAAAGTAAGCGCTTGCAACATATTTATTAGGTTTTTTATAAAAGTATTTCAAAAAATAATCCCCCACTCTTTCGAGTGAGGGATAGCTGATAAACATCATTTGTTCAGTAGCGTCTTATTTACGACGTCCTGGACGTTCTTTGTAACCATAGTAAGCATCTTCGATGATTTCTTGCATATGATCCACCATTGGAAGACGTGGGTTAGCTGGTGAACATTGATCTTCGTAAGCAAGGAAGGCCAATTCACGAGAATGTTTCTTCCATTCTTTCTCATCGATTCCTTGGGCTTTGAAGTTCATTTGGATCCCTACGCGCTCACCAAGTTCGTAAACAGCTTTTGCATAAGCTTCTACTGCTTCTTCTGGTGTAGAGCATGGAAGTCCTAACATACGAGCGATGTCTTGATATTTCTCATCTGCACGGTAGTAGTTGTACTTAGGCCATGTCGCTGTCTT
>CADFQU010000301.1 GCA_902836505.1 Streptococcaceae bacterium | reverse complement strand
TTCAAGTTGATTTAATAGTGAACGAAACGAATCGGCATCTCGTCCCCTCATTCCGATTTTGGATACTAAGGAGATCTTATGTTAAACCAATTGCTATCTCTCTATATTGAGAGCTTAATCATCACTTCAGTTGGGGTGTTTGCTGCTTCAGCTGTTTGGATAGGCTTGCGAGCGGCTCGTAAGACGGATAAAACAGCTAAGGAACGCCAGTTACACCTCTATGATATTTTATTAATTGATATTATGACAATTCCAGTCCTTACCTTTGCAGTCATTGGAGTTCTGTTTATTCTTCGAGCAAGATAATTGCAAAATGGTTCAATTGGAGTTAGAATCAAGATAGTTACAACAAAAGGAGAAGCTTATGTATGATACACTGATTATCGGCGCAGGACCTGCGGGAATGACTGCAGCCTTGTATGCAGCCCGTAGCAATCTAAAAGTTGCCTTGTTAGAAGCTGGAATTCCTGGCGGACAGATGAACAATACATCTGATATTGAGAATTACCCAGGCTATGCCAATATCAGTGGTCCTGAATTGGCTGAAAAGATGTTTGAACCTCTAGAAGCCCTAGGTGTGGAACACTTGTTCGGTAGAGCTGAAAACATTGTGGATCAAGGGAACTACAAGGAGATTACCACAGATGATGGTCTCCTTCAAGCCAAGACCGTTATTATCGCAACAGGTTCCAACCATCGCTTGTTGGGAGTTCCAGGTGAAGAAGAATTGAATAGTCGTGGGGTTTCTTATTGCGCTGTCTGTGATGGTGCCTTCTTTCGAGATGAAGACCTCATGGTTGTTGGTGGAGGAGACTCTGCTGTTGAAGAAGCAATCTTCCTGACTCAGTTTGCTAAATCTGTTACCATTCTTCATCGACGTGATGCCCTACGTGCTCAAAAAGTTCTTCAAGACCGAGCTTTTGCCAATGAAAAGATTCACTTTGCTTGGAATACAGTGGTCGAAGAGATCAAAGGGGACAACCGTGTGACCAGTCTTGTCTTAAAAGATGTACAAACAGGTGAGGTTCGCGAGCAAGCAGCAGGTGGTGTCTTTATCTATGTGGGCTTGGATCCTGTCAGTGACTTTGCCAAAGACCTCGGTATTTTAGACGATCAAGGTTGGG
This sequence comes from Streptococcaceae bacterium, assembly GCA_902836505.1. GTDB lineage: Bacteria > Bacillota > Bacilli > Lactobacillales > Streptococcaceae > Streptococcus. The sequence goes on along the minus strand of CADFQU010000301.1, from coordinate 604 downwards.
TGATCACTGATGATCACATGAAGACCTCCGTCCCTGGTGTCTTTGCGGTTGGAGATGTCCGTCAAAAAGATCTTCGCCAGGTCACCACAGCTGTTGGAGACGGAGCTGTCGCCGGTCAAGAAGCCTATAAATATATTACTGAACACGAAGAATAAGAAAGAAGAAAGGGATGTTCGTCTGATGGAAAGAGAAGAATATCCCTTCTTTTTTATGATGAAAAATGAGAGTTAGCACGGATTAAACTCATGTAGTCCTGCTTAAAATGTGCTATAATGTGTTTAAAATTATTTTTGACTGTGCCAGTTGACGGATCGTGACTGGTACCACGACGTAAGAAAAAAGAAGAGGGATCAAACATGTACCCAGATGATAGTTTAACTCTCCATACCGATTTGTATCAAATCAATATGATGCAGGTTTACTTTGAGCAAGGCATTCACAATAAAAAGGCAGTCTTCGAAGCCTACTTCCGACAGCAACCCTTTAAAAATGGATATGCCGTTTTTGCGGGTCTTGAGCGCCTTGTCAACTATTTAAAGAATCTACGTTTTTCTGAGTCAGATATTGCCTACTTAGAATCCTTGGGCTATGAAGGAGCCTTCCT
>CADFQU010000300.1 GCA_902836505.1 Streptococcaceae bacterium | reverse complement strand
TAATGCGGAATATTACGCAAAGATTGTTTCCGAAAAAGCGGTTCTAAGACGCTTGATTGCTCATTTAACGGAGAGCATTAATCAAGCTTATGATGGGGCGAGTCCGTCGGATGAGATTATTGCAGGTGCAGAAAAAGCTCTGATTGATGTCAGTGAAAATGCTAATCGAAGTGGTTTCAAGAATATCAAGGATATCCTAAATATCAACTTTGGAAGTCTTGAAACTCGATCTTTGCAGACAACGGATATTACGGGGATAGCAACAGGTTATCGAGATCTAGATCATATGACAACAGGTCTTCATGAAGAAGAGTTGATTATTCTTGCGGCTCGTCCAGCGGTTGGTAAGACTGCTTTCGCTCTAAACATTGCCCAAAATATCGGAACCAAGTTGGATAAAACAGTCGCTATTTTCTCGCTAGAAATGGGTGCTGAAAGTTTGGTGGACCGGATGTTGGCAGCAGAGGGCTTGATTGAGTCTCATTCTATTCGTACCGGTCAGCTGACAGATGATGAGTGGCGGAAGTATGCCATTGCCCAAGGAAATCTAGCCAATGCCAGTATTTATATAGATGATACTCCTGGTATTCGGATTACGGAAATTCGGTCTCGTTCTAGAAAGCTAGCACAAGAAACTGGTAATCTTGGCTTGATCCTCATCGACTACTTGCAGTTGATTACAGGGACTGGACGTGAAAACCGGCAACAGGAAGTCTCAGAAATCTCTCGTCAATTAAAAATTTTGGCGAAAGAATTGAAGGTTCCTGTGATTGCCCTTAGCCAGCTGTCTCGGGGAGTCGAACAAAGACAAGATAAGCGTCCGGTTCTATCTGATATCCGTGAATCAGGATCCATTGAGCAGGATGCAGATATTGTTGCCTTTCTATACCGTGATGATTATTATGAACGTGCAGGTGAGGAAGAAGAAGGTTTGCCGAATAACAAGGTTGAAGTCATCATTGAAAAAAACCGTTCAGGAGCGCGTGGAACAGTGGAGTTAATCTTCCAGAAAGAATATAATAAATTCTCCAGCATATCAAAGAGAGTAGAGGAATAATGGATGAGTGATGCATTTACAGATGTAGCAAAAATGAAAAAAATCAAAGAAGAAATCAAGGCTCATGAAGGCCAAATTGTGGAAATGACTTTGGAAAATGGTCGTAAACGTCAAAAAAATAAGTTTGGTCGATTAATTGAAGTCTATCCTTCTTTGTTTATTATTGAATACACTAATGAAAACAGTTTACCTGGTGAACCAGCAACGACCTATGTCGAATCGTATACGTACTCAGATATTTTAACTGAGAAAAATCTGATTCATTACTTAGACTAATCTGGCTAGGGTGAGCTAGAACTTCCAACCGTCTCTTTTAGAGATGGTTTTTTTGATGTCCTGAACATATCACAAAGATTTGTTGTGTAAATTTATTGACAAAGATGTCAATTTCACGATCAAATCTGTCAATATTAGACAGGGTATCTTTTGAAAAGTCGTCTCATCTATATTCTTCATATAACTATAATAGAGGGTCTTAGGAGGTTATTAGAATAATCATGATTGACAAGTTGTAAAAAAGTTGTAAAGATTCATGTAAACAAAATAAAAATGAGAGGATAGAAAAGGAAATACATGATAATCGAAGTCAGAAATTAGCGATTTAGAAAGTCGCTAGCTAGAGGCATTGCGACGCCCTACGCCTCGGTTTCAGCCGTGATCTCGACTGCAGGAAC
>CADFQU010000299.1 GCA_902836505.1 Streptococcaceae bacterium | reverse complement strand
GAAAATCCCAATCACGTCTGTGATATAGTATTCGCCTTGGGCATTGTTGGTGTTGATATTCTTCAACGCTTCAAAGAGGCGGGCATTGTCAAAGACATAAGTCCCTGTATTGATTTCTTTGATTTGCTTTTCAAAATCTGTCGCATCTTTTTGCTCGACGATTCGAAGCACCTCTGCATTGTCATTACGGACAATCCGACCATAGCCAAAAGGATTAGCTGCTTCGGCTGTCAAAATCGTTGCCACATTCTTGTGGTTGATATGAAAATCGATCAAGTGTTTGAGGCTTTCACCCGTAATCAAAGGTGTATCTCCTGCAATGACAAGGGTGTGGCCTTCAAGAGCTTCCAAGACTGGCTCTGCCATCATAACTGCATGACCAGTTCCCAATTGTTCGGTTTGTTTGACAAACTCTGTTTGGCCTTCTAATACCTTTTCTACCAATTCCGCCTTGTGGCCGACAACCGTTACAGTTTTCTCAGGTGAGATGGCTCCGACACTTCGGAAAACATGCTCCAACATAGAGATCCCTGCAACCTTATGAAGAACCTTGGGCAAATCTGACTTCATGCGAGTTCCCTTACCCGCCGCTAAAATAATGGCATAATTTGGCATAACATTTCTCTTTTCTGTACAATATCGCTTTCATTATACCATTTTTTAGCCCTTTTGGAAAATAAGACCCGAACCAAAGGGAGTGGGAAAGAACTTCGACTAATTAAACAAAAGTTGAAAAGGTTCCCCAAACCTTTTCAATTTTCCCACCCCCGCACAGCTCCAACAGTCTGGGAGACTGTTGGAGGTTGCAGATAAAGAAAACATTGTTTTCCATCTTCATAGGTCATCTTTGGAGCTAAGTAGCGAACAAAGATGCCAATCAACCACTGCGTCATACAGTTATTCCTATTAAACATCGAAGGCTGGACAGTTTTTGCCCAGCCTCGTTCTATAATGGATAAACCTTACGAAATTCTTCTAAAACCACCTTGCTGTCGGGTGTAAACGTCAGACCTGCTTCTCCAAAGCAGTCTTTGAAAAAGTCTTCATGAACCTGACGCCAATAGGCCAGAGATTTGTCTCCCTCACCTTCCTTATAGGCATGGTCAGCAGACACTTGATGGAAGGGCTGAACAGAAACCTTGATAATTTCGACAATGCAGATAGCTTGATCTTGGCTATCTAAAATGATATCAAAGGATCCTTCTTGGGGAAGGGGTTCATCCTCTAGTGCGTAAAGGTCCTAGGCAGAGGCGGTTGCCGTTTTTTCTCCTTTAAGCACCAAATCTGCTAAAAGGTCTGGTTCTACTCCAAAAGCCCAGGCATCTATCTCATCACTAATCGAGGGGTTGATTTGCTTGTAGGCTTTCCACATTTCTTGTGGTGTCATTTGTTTAGCTTCCTTTCTTTCACCTTCCAATTCTTATAACTTGTCAGTTCTAATTCTGGAAATCCTCGTAACTCTGCCTTCACCTTTAATACTAAGGGAGAAGCATTTTCTTCGGTAATCTGCTCAAGAGGAAGCCAAATTGCCTTTGCTGAATCATTTCTTCCATCAAGAACCTCTTGTGGAAGTGATTTTTGAGAGCGTTCGAAATCAAGTACCACATCATAAAAGGCCATGATATGATGCACAGCGAAGTCTTGCCCCTCTTCTTGAACCATCACGTCATAAATCCTAGGATTTGAATACTGGCTAAGTGGAAACGGTGGAGGAGATCAATGAGAGAACCCAAAAGCTTTGA
>CADFQU010000298.1 GCA_902836505.1 Streptococcaceae bacterium | reverse complement strand
CTGAGGAGGCTAAGTTCGGCATGACCAAGGAGCAATTGATCCAAGCCTTCCGTGAGTTAAAAGACTTGGGGGTTAAGCGCTTTGGAATCCATGCCCTCTTGGCTTCGAATACCGTCTCTAATGATTACTATCCAGAATTGGCTAAGCAATTATTCCAGTTGGCTGTAGAAGTTGTTGAAAAGACAGGGGTGACTTTGGATTTTGTCAACCTTTCTGGAGGGGTTGGAGTGAACTACAAACCAGAAGACCAGCCGAATGACATCGCTGTGATTGGAGAGGGTGTCCGTCGTGCTTACGAGGCTATTTTAATCCCTGCTGGCTTAGATCAAGTGAAAATCTATACGGAATTAGGCCGCTTTATGTTGGCACCACATGGCCTTTTGGTCACCCATGTCACCCATAAGAAGCAGACTTACCGGACCTATCTAGGAGTAGATGCTTCGGCTGTTAATCTCCTCCGCCCTGCTATGTACGGGGCCTACCACCATATCACCAATATCGATCGTCCAGATGGAGAGACAGAAGTAGTCGACATTGTTGGTAGTTTGTGTGAAAACAATGACAAATTTGCCAAGAATCGGGAATTTCCTATCTCTGAGATTGGGGATCTCTTGGTCATCCATGATACAGGAGCGCATGGTTATTCTATGGGTTATCAGTACAATGCCAAGCTTCGCTCTGCCGAGATTTTATTAGAAGAATCGGGCCAAACTCGTCTCATCCGACGGGCCGAAAAACCAGAGGATTACTTTGCAACATTGTATGGCTTTGACTTTGAAAAATAGGGCCTTTTTGGTATAATAGTAAATGTGTAAATATTGAATTTAGGAGAAAAACACTTATGTCTACATTTTTGACAATTTTATTGATTATCCTTGCTTTCTTTGGTGGAATGTTGGCAGGTATGTACTTACTTCGCAAGCAGTTTGAAAAAGAATTTGCATCAAACCCACGTTTGAATGTTGAAGCGGTTCGTACCTTATTGGGAGCTAGCGGTCAACGTCCAAGTGAAGCGAAGGTACAACAAGTTTACCGTCAAATTTTGAACCAACAAAAAGCATCTTTGAATACGAAGAAGAAATAAAAGCAAGACTGATGACACAATAAAATAAGTAGGGGGACTTTAAGATTTTTCTTAGTCCCTTGTTTTGAAAGGAAGGCAGATGGACAATCGACCAATTGGTTTTTTGGATTCGGGTGTCGGAGGGTTAACCGTTGTACGTGAATTGATGCGACAACTACCCCATGAAGAGGTGGTCTATATTGGTGATTCCGCTAGAGCACCTTATGGCCCGAGACCAGCAGATCAAATTCGTGACTATACTTGGGAGATGGTTCGTTTTCTCCTAACGAAAAATGTGAAGATGATTGTTTTGGCCTGTAATACAGCGACAGCTGTTGTATGGGAAGAGGTAAAAGAAGCCTTGGACATCCCTGTTTTAGGAGTGATTTTGCCAGGAGCTTCCGCGGCGATCAAGGCGACAAAAAGCAAACGAATTGGAGTCATTGGGACCCCGATGACGGTTGCTTCAGATATTTATCGGAAAAAAATTCAAAGCCTGTCACCAGAAATGGCAGTAGAGAGTTTAGCTTGTCCGAAATTTGTCCCTTTGGTTGAATCCAATGAGTTGCAGTCCAGTGTTACAAAAAAAGTCGTCTATGAAACCTTGAAACCCCTTGCCGGGAAGGTAGATACGCTGGTTTTGGGCTGCACCCATTACCCTCTTCTTCGTCCTATTATCCAAAATGTCAT
>CADFQU010000297.1 GCA_902836505.1 Streptococcaceae bacterium | reverse complement strand
CTCCAATATTCGAAAGCGTTTCAAATTATAAGTTTAGTATATCATATTTCCTCATTTTTCAATTCAGAATCCTCTGTTTTGCACGTTTTTTTTGCTATCTTGTTTTCTCCTCCTATTCAACGATGGCAATTCCTTGATTTTTGTAACCTATGTTGTTACAATGAAAGTGTAAATCAACAAAGGAGTACGAACCATGAAAGAATTTGATATTATCTCCATTGGTGGAGGTAGCGGAGGGATTGCCACCATGAACCGTGCTGGAGAACATGGAGCCCGCGCCGCTGTTATTGAAGAAAAACAATTAGGGGGAACCTGTGTCAACAAAGGATGTGTCCCTAAAAAAATTATGTGGTATGGCGCTCAAATTGCAGAAGCCATTCGTGATTACGGTCCAGATTATGGGTTTACTTCTGAACAGAGCAATTTTGATTTTGCGACATTAAGAAAGAATCGCGAAGCCTATATTGATCGAGCTCGTTCTTCTTATGATGGCAGTTTTAAACGAAATGGTGTGGAGTATATCCAAGGTCGCGCTCGCTTTGTCGATGCCCATACGGTTGAAGTCAACGGGGAAACCATCAAAGCTAAACATATTGTGATCGCTACAGGGGCTCATGCTTACATCCCAGATCTACCTGGAGCAGACCTAGGAGAAACCTCTGACGATGTCTTTGCTTGGGAAGAACTACCAAAATCAGTGGCCATTATTGGCGCTGGCTACATTGCGGTAGAACTAGCTGGTGTCCTCCATGCCCTAGGTGTTAAGACGAATCTCTTCGTTCGCGGTGATCGCCCTTTAAGAAAGTTTGATTCTTACATTGTCGATGGCTTAATGGAGGAGATGGATAAACAAGGATTGCCTCTCCATCCTCACAAGGTTCCTGTTCAACTCACGAAGGAAGAAAATGGTCAAATCCGTGTTTATTTTGAAGACCAAACATCTTTTGTCGCTGATCATGTCATCTGGGCGACCGGCCGCAAACCAAACGTCCAAGACCTCCATCTAGAAGCTGCAGGTGTCACCTTAAATGAAAAAGGATTCATTGCAGTGGATGAATACCAAAATACTGTTGTTCCTGGCATCTATGCTCTTGGGGATGTAACGGGCGAAAAAGAATTAACTCCTGTCGCTATCAAGGCAGGGCGTACCCTATCCGAACGTCTCTTTAATGGAAAAACCGATGCTAAAATGGACTATTCAACCATTCCTACCGTTGTCTTTTCCCATCCCGCTATTGGTACAGTCGGCCTCACTCAAGAAGAAGCCGAAAAACAATATGGAAAAGAAGCTATCAAGGTCTACACTTCTAGTTTCGCCTCTATGTATTCAGCTGTGACCCAACATCGTCAGCTGGCTAAATTTAAACTCATCACTGCAGGACCGGAAGAAACCGTTGTCGGTCTCCATGGTCTTGGATACGGGGTGGATGAAATGATCCAAGGATTTGCCGTTGCTATCAAGATGGGAGCCACAAAAGCTGATTTCGATGCGACAGTCGCTATTCATCCAACTGGATCCGAAGAATTCGTTACCATGCGCTAATATCAGAAAAGGTTTGTTAGACAAGCCTTTTTCTTATGTTTAAATTTTAACTGATCATCACTGGAGCTACCATAGTCTAATCTTTCATTTTAAACTGATTAGCTTACATTTTTGTAAGATAAGAGTTTTCGAAAGAATGAAAGCTAGCTTTACTAGTTATGTTTTTAATAAATCATATAAAAAAGAGAGTGGGACAGAAATGGGTCATTCGTAAGAATTCG
>CADFQU010000296.1 GCA_902836505.1 Streptococcaceae bacterium | reverse complement strand
GTAAAGAATGTCCTAAAAAAACCTCTCCTGTCAAAGGAGAGGGCTGGATGGTTAAGATTTCTTATCCGAGATTGTTATTAGCCATGATTTCATCGATGAAACCATAAGCTAAGGTTTCTTCTGCAGTCATCCAATTATCCCGTTCTGCATCAGCATGGATTTTCTTGATGGTTTGACCTGAATTCTCTGCCAAGATTTTTTCCAATCTGTGACGTGTTTTCAACAAGTGTTCTGCAGCAATCGCCATATCTGTTTGTTGGGTACCGCCACCAGTACCACCCATTGGTTGGTGGATCATGTACTCAGCATTTGGCAACATGAAACGTTTGCCTTTGGCACCACTTGATGCAATCACAGTTCCCATTGAAGCAGCCATCCCCATAACAATAGTTTGGACGTCTGATTTGATAAAGTTCATGGTATCGACGATAGCCAACCCTGCAGAGACAGAGCCTCCTGGCGTATTGATATACATATAGATGTCTTTTGTATTATCTTGGGCATCCAAGAAGAGCAATTGGGCAATAATCGAATTGGCCATTTGGTCTTCTACCGGTCCTGTTACCATGATAATACGGTCTTTTAAGAGGCGTGAGTAAATGTCGTACGAGCGTTCGCCACGACTGGTTTGTTCAATAACTACTGGAATCATTCATTCATCTCCTTTTATCCATTATAACCGGCACTACCTCATGAGTTTCATCCGGTTGATTCGAGAGGCTAGCTCTCCTTCCAATCTTTATAAAAGCTATTATATCCCATTGGTCAACAAAGGTCAATTTTTTACTTTCCCAAAGAAGGATTGGATAGGCGCTTATTTGGTACCAAACAAGCGGTCCCCAGCATCTCCAAGGCCTGGAACAATGTAGCCATGATCATTCAAGTGGTCGTCGAGGGCTGCTGTAAAGATATCTACATCTGGATGAGCTTCTTGAAGTGCTTTCACCCCTTCAGGTGCTGCCACCAAGCAGACAAACTTGATGTGACTAGCTCCACGTTTTTTCAAAGAATCAATCGCAAGAATAGCTGATCCACCGGTTGCAAGCATTGGATCTACTACAAAGATGCGACGTTGATCAATATCTTCTGGCAATTTCACCAAGTATTCAACTGGCTTCAAGGTTTCTTCATCGCGGTACATTCCAATATGACCAACTTTGGCAGCTGGTACCAAACTCAAGAGCCCATCTACCATCCCGATTCCTGCACGAAGGATTGGGACAATTGCTAGTTTTTTACCAGCAATTTGTTTTTGAACCGTTTTTGTGATAGGTGTTTCGATTTCTACATCTTCAAGAGGAAGTTCGCGCAACACCTCGTAGCCCATCAACATAGCAATTTCATCAACTAATTCACGAAAAGCCTTTGTAGAGGTATCAGTCCGACGCAAAATAGACAATTTATGCTGAATAAGTGGATGTTTAATAACTTCAAGTTTTCCCATTGTGGTTCCTTCTTTCTCTATATTCATCTTATTATATCAAAAAGGAAGAAAAAGGCCTACAAATATGCAAACCTTTTCTTTTCTTATTTTAATAGCTATCTTATAGCCACTCCTTGTACTTACCAATATAATAGTGTTTGACCAGGGTGACGCTTGCCATATAAAGGAAGAGAATCCCCGCTAGTAATAGGAAATAGAGAGCATTCAGTGGCGCTACTTTTAACAAGGAAGCCAATGGGCCATATGGTAAGAAGGTAACCAAGAGCGCGCCCAATAGGGTCGTTGCCATGACAGCAAAAGAGGGTGGAGTAGGAAGAAATGGAGGAAGGCAAAGATAAAAAGAAAGCAAG
>CADFQU010000295.1 GCA_902836505.1 Streptococcaceae bacterium | reverse complement strand
GATAGCAGATACGTAACCAGCAGGACCACCACCGATTACTACGATATCATAAGCATCATCGCTCTTATTGTCATCGTTTGAAGCACTTGCTACAGCTGGCGCTGGACTCGTTTCTGGTGCTGCTCCAGCTGTTGGGATGTTCTCCCCTTCTTCACCAAGGTATCCGATTACTTCTGTTACAGGAACAGTCTCGCCGTCCCCTTTCAAGATAGCGATCAAGTAGCCATCTTCTTCAGCTTCCAATTCCATGCTGACTTTATCTGTCATGATTTCAAGGAGAACTTCTCCTTCTTTTACAAATTCGCCGACTTTTTTATTCCACTGAACGATTTGTCCTTCGGTCATATCTACGCCGGCTTTTGGCATAATTACTTCTAAGGCCATTTTATTTCCCTCTTTTTCTTGTTTCTATTCTTTTTCGTTGATTAGACCAACATTGAAATCGGGTCTTCAATCAAGGCTTTCAAGTCTTTCATGAATTTGGCACCAGCCATACCATCGACAACGCGGTGGTCAATGGTCAATCCCAAGCTCATGATTGGACGAATGACGATTTCACCGTTAACTACAACTGGTTTTTCAACAGTTGCGCTAACACCAAGGATGGCTGAGTTTGGTTGATTGATAATCGGTCCAAATGATTGAACACCAAACATTCCCAAGTTACTGATGGTAAAGGTTGAATTTTGCAATTCACTTGGAGCTAATTTACCGTCCAAAGTACGCCCGATAACATCCTTAAAGGCTACCACCAATTCTGACAAGGTCATCTTTTCTGCGTTATAGACAACCGGTGTCATCAAGCCATTGTCCATCCCAACCGCCATAGCCAAGTTGACATAGTTGTGAGTGATGATGGTTTTGCCATCCTCCGTCAATGATGCATTGATGTATGGGTGTTTCATCAAGGTTTTAACAACTGCAAGAGAAAGCAAATCTGTTACAGTGACTTTCTTACCAGTTGCTTCCATGATTGGATCCAATACCTTCTTACGAAGAGCCAACATTTGAGACATATCGACGTCATAGTTCAATGTAAAGGTTGGTGCTGTCAAGTAAGATTCCACCATCCGTTGCGCAATCACCTTACGCATTGGTGTCATAGGAATCCGCTCGATCTCACCATAAGGTGTCACATTATCAGGAACTTCTTCCACCTTCTCAATTTGAGCAGGTGACTTAATGGTATCCTTCTCAATATTCTCAGGAAGGAAAGCAAGAACATCCTTCTTCATGATCTTACCACGATGACCAGTTCCTTGGATTTCTTGCCAAGCAATATTGTGTTCTAAAGCAATTCGTTTTGCAAGTGGTGAAATGCGAACCACATTTGTGTCTTTATATGTTTCCACGTCTTCTTTGTGGACACGACCGTTTGCGCCTGAACCAGAAACATCATAGAGGTTGATCCCAAGATCATCCGCTAATTTTCTAGCCGCAGGAGTCGCTCTTAGCTTATCATCAGCCATGACCTCTCCTATTCTATTATAAGATATTAAGGACGCAGAGGGCAATGAAAAAATAGGAGATTGACGCTGTGTTCGATGAACACAAGGAAATCTATCTTTTTTTCGCAGACCTCCGTCCGAATTCAATTACATGATGCAAAAGGCGTTTAAAAGCGACCGAAAAATCGGAAATCAACGCTGGCTTCGATGAAGCCAAGGAGATTTATCTTTTTTCCGAGCTTTTAGCCCGTGTTCAACTCTACAAGTAACTTGGACACGGAACGTATCTCAAGTTACTACGGTTGCCGCTATCTGGCGACCAACCTAGTAGACTTACTAAGTTTTTTGTCGAATATTATCGATT
>CADFQU010000294.1 GCA_902836505.1 Streptococcaceae bacterium | reverse complement strand
CTCTGTTTGAGGATCTGGTTGATCGTCTACTTCCCATTCTTGTCCCACTGGTTTTTTTCCATCAAAAACATAGTCTGTTGAGATATAGACTAAGGTTGCACCGTGTTTTTCAGACGCTTTTGCTACATTTTCCGTACCAGTCACGTTGATGGCATAGTCCAATTCTTTTCCTTCATCTTCTGCTGCATCAACTGCGGTATAGGCAGCACAATGGTAGACCAAGGTCGGCTTCACTTCCGCAAATACTTCATCTACTTTCTCTGCATTTGTGATGTCCATTTCAGCTACATCGACAGCTACATATTCTTCATTTCGTTCATCCAACAAATGGCGAAGCTCTGTTCCAAGTTGACCATTTGCACCTGTAATTAAAATCATGGTAATTTCCTTTCAAATGCTTTTTCCCTATCATTATAGCAAAAAAAGCAGAAGTTTTCTGCTTTTTACTTGCTTTTCTCTTTAATAACATAGATTGGACGTTTCTTGGTTTCCATAAAGATTTTACCAATATATTTCCCTAAAATACCAATGGTTAGCAATTGGAACCCTCCTAGGAAAAGAATCACTGTCATAAGGGATGGCCAACCAGAAGTCGGATCTCCAAAGACTAGTGTACGGATCACAATCAGAACCACCATTATAAAGGCTAAAATCCAAGATAACAGACCACCAATAAAGGCAATATTTAGTGGGGCATCCGAAAAATTGACAATCCCTTCAATCGAGTATTTGAAGAGAGACCAAAAATTCCAAGACGTCTCTCCTGCCACACGCTCTACGTTTTTATATTCCAGATATTCTGTCTCAAATCCAACCCAGGCGAAAATCCCCTTAGAAAAGCGATTGTATTCTGATAACTCTAGAATCGCATCGACCATCGGTCGACGCATCAAACGGAAATCACGCGCCCCATCGACCATTTCCACTTGGCTGATTTGATTAATCAATTTATAAAACATTCGTGCAAAGAAGGAACGAATTGGTGGTTCCCCATCACGAGTTACGCGTCGGGTTCCGACACAATCTAGATTTGGCTGCTGATCTAACTTCTGCTTCATTTCAATCAATAGCTCTGGAGGATCTTGTAGGTCCACATCCATAACCGTTATATAATCTCCTGAAGCATGCTGAAGTCCTGCATAGAGAGCCGCTTCCTTCCCAAAGTTTCTCGAAAAGGAAAGATAATGAGCATAAGGATTTAAGAGATTGAGTTCTCGTAAAACATCTAAAGTTTTATCAGAAGACCCATCATTGATAAAAATATATTCAAATTCTTCCTCCATGGAGGCCCGAACTCGTTCCATTTCTTCGTAAAATAATGGAATCGATTCTTCTTCGTTAAAACACGGGACTACAACTGATACAACCATTCATTGCTCCTATTAACATTTACTATTATCTTTTCGGTAAACTATAATTTTTCTAACTATCCTTTACAATACAGTTTTGCAAACAGTTTTAATAAACCGACTTTTTCAATCAAGTCCATTGTAAAGATAGCTAGTTTAACCATCAATCTCTCATCTTTAATTTCTCGATTAAAAACAGAAAGTGTGGACTTCATTCCATTTATCTTGATCCAATCATTAATTTCTTTATATTGACGTAAAAACTCCTCACTTGTGGAATGTCTCCCACCGTCCAATAACCAATAAAGAGTAAATTTTTTTATAAAAAATTTAATTAATTTAGTTTCAGAAAAATCTTTAGGGATAATCCCTGCTATCTTATCAAGAACATTCTTGATATCTAAATTTGGATTAAAACCCTTATTTAATGTATTAGATGCACTATTCTCATTGTAAAACCAATTAT
>CADFQU010000293.1 GCA_902836505.1 Streptococcaceae bacterium | reverse complement strand
AGGTAACCAATCAAGAATTTCCAGTTCAAGAAATCGATTATATTACCCTACATCTGTTAGCTAAAAGTCAGTTACCCCAAAACAACCAAACAGAGTTTTCTAAAGAGGCACTGAGAGACTCGTTGGTCCAAAGTTTTGAAACCTTAGGGTTAGACGATATATACCACTTTTCCTCAGATTTTCAACTTGTTGAGAGTCTTATAACCCATTTGATGACCTTACAGGTACGTTTAGCCAGTCATATTAATCTTAGTAATCCATTGGTAGATGAGGTTAAACAGAATTATAGTGATGTATTCTTCATGACCAAGGAAATTCTTGCAAATATGGAAGCTTTTTCACAGGCTACTATATCTGACGATGAAATAGTTTATGTCTGTCTTCATTTCTTGGCTGCTATCGAACGTCGAAAAGAAAACCATAAATTTTCAGTATTAGCGATTTGTGCGACAGGATTTGGGGCTGCTCAAATGCTTAAAAATCGTCTTGAATCTGAGCTTGGAAATCGTATAGATGTTGTTGATGTCATAGGGTATTATGAGTTGAACCAAGAAAAAATAGACGGTATTGATTTTATTGTATCGGCTGTTGATTTATCAAACCTTTACTTTCAGATACCAGTTTTTACAGTGAGTGTTTTTCTTAAAACCGAAGAAATATCTCAGATCCGTCAGGCTATGGACCAGATGCAAGTTTCGAGAATTGGAAATCGTTCAGAAGTAGCTCGGATTAAAGACGATAATTTTAAACAATACTTTAGTCAAGATAACTTCTTTGTATGGACGAAATGTGATAAAACACGACTATTGGAAGAAATGGTTGAAGGTCTATCTGTCGGTGAATCGGATGATTTCAAACAATCTTTACTTTACGAAATTAAACAGCGTGAGGACTTAAGTTCTGTCGTCTTTTCCCAAAGAGTTGCAGTTCCACATCCCATTAGACCATTGGGGAAAGAAGTTAAAGTCTCAGTTGCTATCTGTCAAGAACCTATATCTTGGGATAATCAAAGTTCACATATTCAACTTGTTTTTCTTTTATCACCATCATTATATGGTAATGATGGGTTGAAGGATGTGACGAAGAAAATAGTTTCCTTAACAGAAAATGATGACTTACAAAAGCAATTAATCAATTGCAAGGATTTTGAAGATTTTATTACAATTTTTGAAAAAATAACATAGGAGGTTCATATGAATCAAGAAGAACTACAGGTTGCAGCCTTTGAAATTATTCTTCATTCAGGCACTGCTAGAACAGAAATTCATGAAGCGTTTGCTGATATGCGAGAAGGACGTTTTGACGAAGCGGAAGCTAAGTTAGACCATTCAAATGAAGAAATTTTAGAAGCACACCATGCACAAACAAAACTTTTGCAAGACTATGCAAGTGGTGTAGAAATTAAGATTGAAATTATCATGGTCCATGCTCAAGACCATTTAATGACCACAATGACTCTATTGGAAGTGGCAAAAGAAATGCTGGTTCTTCATAGAAAGGTTGGCTAAGCATATATAGTTAAACAAGGAGGAAGACAATGACAAAAAAAGAACAACTAGAAATCGAGCGTCAACGTCGGGAGACAGCATTAAAAAATACTTTCTTTAATCGCTATCTTCTTCTACGTTATACAATAGCACTCTTCTTTTTTGGCAATATTTATTGGCTTTTGAATCAATTTATTCGTCCTTCTTTTGTTATTGTTCTCCCTATTACATTAATTGTATTAGCGATTTTGGCTACTGTTGAGCAGTTTCGATTGTATCTATCTTGTACATGCTTGTGATCACTTATACGCAAGTAACAGCACAAGATATCGC
>CADFQU010000292.1 GCA_902836505.1 Streptococcaceae bacterium | reverse complement strand
ATCAAGAACTCAGCTGAGATATAGTAAACTTTTTTCTTACCAGTGTTCACTGGTTTTTGGCTACTTGCAAGCTTGCTGTAGTTGAGAAGAGCAAGGTAAAGCTCTTCGTTACTACATTCTGCGATAGATTTATTGTAACGATTTTGTACAAATTCTTTTAATGGTAACATTTTTTTGTGTCTCCTGATAATGTCTTATTTCTTTAATTCTACCAAATTTTCATTGATTCGGCGATAAATTGTAGTCAAGTCAAGCAAAGTTTCTTCTACAGCAGGAGTCAATTGATCCTCTGTCATACGCCATGACCAGTTTCCACCAAGAGTAGATGGGAAGTTCATACGAGCTGAACCATCCAACTCTAGCAAGTCTTGCATGGTAGCGATAGCCATAAAGCTTACTGATGAGAAGACTGTACGAAGCATCGCATGTGGAACAGATTCGTATTCTTTCCGGTTGGTATAACGAGCAAGATACTCACGAGTTGGATCGTCGATTTCATTGCGGTACCATCCAAGAACCGTGTTGTTATCATGCGTTCCTGTGTACATAACAGAGTTGTTTGGCGCTAAGTGAGGGCTGTCAATACTTTCATCGTCAGGATTGAAGGCAAATTGAAGAATCTTCATACCAGGGAAGCCTGTGCGCTCACGAAGCTCGATAACTTCGTCCGTCATGAAGCCAAGGTCTTCTGCGATGATGTTCAAGTCACCGAGTTCTTCTTTCACAGCTGCAAAAAGTTTGTAGCCAGGGCCTTTAACCCATTTACCTGGTGCTGCTGTATCAGAACCAGCTGGGATTTCCCAATAAGATTCGAAACCACGGAAATGGTCGATCCGCACGATGTCATAGATCTTGAAGCTTTCACGCAAGCGTTCAACCCACCATTTATAACCATCTTTGTCCATTGCATCCCAGTCATAGATTGGATTCCCCCAAAGCTGACCAGTTGCTGAGAATTCATCTGGTGGGCATCCTGCAATGCAGGTTGCTTTCCCATTTTCATCTGTTTTAAAGAGGTGTGGATTTGCCCACATATCGCTTGAATCTTCGGCTACGTAGATTGGCATGTCCCCTACGATTTCAATGTGGTTGTCGTTAGCGTATGCTTTCAATTTCAACCATTGTTTAAAGAAGAAATACTGTGTTACTCGGTGGTAAGTCAATTTATCTTCCAATTGAGCGCGGTAAGAGGCAAGGGCTTCCGGTTGACGTGCACGAATCGCCGCATCTGGCCATTCTGTCCATGCTTTTAATTCAAAATGTTCTTTAATGGCCATGTATTCAGCGAACAATTCCAACCAAGCTGCATTTTGCTCAGCAAAACGGCTGAAGTCATCCAAATCACCGTTTTCGATAAAAGCTTTAACTGCTTTTTCTAGAAGGGGACGACGTTGTTCGAAAATCTTCGCATAGTCTACTTCTATTGGATCTTGACCAAAATCAATACCTTCAACATCAGATGCATCCAAGAGCCCTTGCTCGATCAAGAGATCAAAGTCAATAAAATGGGTGTTGCCTGCAAAAGCCGAGAAGGATTGGTAAGGAGAATCACCGTAGCTTGTTGTTCCGAGAGGCAAAATTTGCCAATACCGTTGCTTGGTACGAACGAGGAAATCCACAAAATCGTAGGCTGCTTGGCCAAACGAACCGATTCCATACTTCCCAGGCAAGGATGAAATGTGCATCAAGACACCACTTTGGCGTTTTTTCATTGGGGGTACCACCTTTAGTTTAATATATTTTTATTTTAAGAAAATAGACGAAGCTTCTATACTGTTTCTGATCCACTCCAACTCTCAGAAAGAATTGAAGAAGAGCAGTCATC
>CADFQU010000291.1 GCA_902836505.1 Streptococcaceae bacterium | reverse complement strand
GGCGTGAGACCCCTGCTAGTTTGGCTAGCTCAGATTGGTTGAGCCCATCACGCGCTCTCAACTCTTTCAGACGATTTTTTAATCTCATGATGACTACCTCAATTGCTGAATTAATTCAACATCTTCAATACGAACTAATTTTGTCACCCTATGTTGTTTAATGCCCTCACGGCTTAATTTAACCCAATCTTCATCACAATCAACAATTTCCCAATTACTTCCAAAACCATTTAGTCTAATACTGACCGTTTGCCCTTTCAATTCTTCTAAAAGTCTAGACATTTCTTGATTTCCTTTCAATTGTTTTTCCAACCCTTTGATACGTTTGTTCAATCTTTTTATCTTCTTCTCTGAGCTCGTATAAATCAGAAACAGAAGTGGAATAAAAGATAGCCAAATAAATTCCATCGTAATTTCTCTCCTTTCTTCGTCTAAAACTATTGTAACGCTTCTTTTTATTTTTGACAAGCATCTTTGTCAAAATAAAAAGAATATTGTCAAAATTATTGAAAATAAGATATAAGTAGCTCATCTTTTCAAACCTTTTAGACTATCTCTCCTTCGATAAACGACTTGGAGAAATTGATGTGCAAGATACCGTTAAGAAAGCACCCATAACCAAATAATTTCAAATACTCAGAAGTTTGGAGAACTGTCTTAACCTGAGCCTAAAAATTAAAAATCGAGGGCTCAAACTTTACTCATGAAACTTCGGAGAAGATCGCTGACATTTGCTATCACCTAAGGATAGTTTCAAAATTCAAGCTATACATTTTCTTGGGCATTACTAGTTTTGAAATAGAAAAAAAGCAAGATTCTTCAATCCTGCTAGTCATTTGTCTTATCATTATGATTTTGTTCAGTCAGTACATAACCAACTGACTAAGTTAAGGTGATTATTTGTCGCCAAAAACTTTGAAACGGCCTTCTGTTTGGATGTCCTTATCTCCAGCTGGTGCTACGATTTGACCAAATGGTGCTTGGGAACGGAGCTTCCAGTTCGCTGGGATATCATATTTTTCAGCCAATTGGGCATCAACAAGTGGGTTATAGTGTTGCACGTTCATGCCGATATTCTTCTCAGCCAAAGCCAACCATTTCGCATAAAGAGCGATTCCATGACCTTGTTCTGACCAAATTGGGAAGTCATCTGCATAAAGTGGGAATTGCTCTTGAAGGCCTTTCACCACATCTTGATCTTCATAGAAGAGAATTGTTCCCTTAGCTTGGGCAAAACCTTTCAAACGTTCTTTTGTTCCCTCGAAGGCTTCTGCCGGTGTCACTTTTTCAAGCTCTGAATAAGCAATCTCATTCCAGAAAGCATCTGATTCTTCATCCAGCAAGATAACCACACGTGATGTTTGTGAGTTAAAAGCAGTTGGTGTGTTAAGAACCGCTTCTTGGATAGTATCAATCAATTCTTGATTTGAAAGTTCCACATCTTTTCCCAATGCATAGATAGAACGGCGTTTTGTTTGTAAATCTGTAAAGTTTGTCATCGTTATTTCCTCTTTCTTTGTGATATATGTTAATTGTTAAGTTTATTTGTAATAACTTTGATTACAATAACTATTATATAGATCCTTAATGTAATGTCAATAGTTACGACTTAAAAATCACTAATTATTAATTTTTTCTTACCCGTGTCAAAATACCGTCATTATCCTCGAATGTTAAGGCATTAGAAGATAACCATTTGACCTCAGCTCCACGATTATTAGCACGCTCTGCAATAGCAATCAAATCTCCCTTGTCTTCTACTTCAAGGACTAGTACCAAAATTCGCTTTTCGCTCATTTTGCCCCTGCGGGAATCTTGTTGGGGA
>CADFQU010000290.1 GCA_902836505.1 Streptococcaceae bacterium | reverse complement strand
GTAAAATGAGGGACCGCCCTAATGCCCTTCACTCCATTCATCCCATCCAGAGTTCTTCCCATACCATGGATGTCCTCCATTTTAATCTGGACCTGATTGGGATTACTCATAAAAATATTGCCACTCTAAAATATTTACAACCCCTCTACAATGGTGATTTTGAATTTGTCCGACGTATCCAAGTCCAATCTCCGGGTTATGAAGAAATCAAACAGAGCCTTTTAAACTGTATGGCAAACGGAAGAGAACAAGGTCCTTTCTATGAACTTCGACTCAAATCCCAGCTCAATGAACTCCTCTATCTCCTCTTTTCTCACAACTATATTGTCGAGAAGAAGTTTTCAACGGATGCTTATCGAAGAGAAGAAAAAATTCGTTTGGTCCTCGACCATATTTCGAACCATTACCAAGAGGAGCTCATGATTGAGCAATTAGCAGACTTGTGTCATTTTAGCCCGACCCACTTTATGAATTTCTTTAAGAAACAATTAGGGATCTCTTGTATGGAGTATATCATCCAATATCGGCTGAAAAAAGCTGCCCATCTCCTCCAGCATTCCGATCTGGCAATCATTGATATCGCTAGCCAATCTGGCTTCAACAACCTCTCAAACTTTAATCGCCAATTCAAGAAATACTATCAGACCACTCCAAGTCAATACAGAAAAGCATGTCTTTAACCAATGGAGCCAATAGTAAAAGCCCCCGGAACACAATTGAAACGTATGTTCCAGGGGCTTTTAGTTTTTTACCAGTAGAAATCTCAGATAAAACGAGGCAACTTACCTCTTTAACTCTCGATCATGCTATGTAAAGACCATTTCCCTGTTTCTTCATATTGCCTTATTAATTCTTGAGAAGTTTGGGTGATTTCTGAAGGAAAATGGAGGCTTTTTAATGTATTGACCGCATTCTTCGTTACTGCCGCCCCCTGCTTTATCTGATAATCAAAGACGATTTCCCCGTCAACATAACGGCTATCAAAATGATAATTATCATTGACTGCACCAGACGCCGCGACTAACTCAATATCATGACTCGAAATCATATACAAGCAATCGTGTCTAGATAGCCAGCGGACAATCCCCAAGCCCGATCCAATTCGCTCAATGGTATTGGTACCCTTAAAGAGTTCATCAATAAAGAAATAATGAAAGCCAGACTTTTCCAGACTCTCAATCATTCGGAGAATCGTTTTGCTCTCTGTAATAAAATAACTATCTCCAACCTCGATATCATCACTGACATCCATAGAGGTCATGACATGTCCATAAGAAAGCTCCAAACTTTCACCATAGGCGAAGCCCAAGCCCTGAGCTAGAATACAGTTAATAGCTACCATTTTCAGATAAGTAGATTTCCCTGAGGCATTATCTCCACTAATCACCATATTTTTTTCAAAACGAACATCGTTAGCAACCGGATCCGTTAGTAAAGGATGATAGATCCCCTTGCCCTTAATTCCGCCTTCTTTTCTAAAATAAGGATGACAGACCAATTCAACATCACGCTTATGGCGTAGAAGGCTGATGGCTACTTCCAATTCTCCCAAAAGATTGATCGCTTCCTGAGCTTCTTTCTGATGAATCCTCACTTGCTGATAGATATAAACTTGAGCAATCTGCGGAATTAAGAAAAGAAAATTAAGGTAAATCAGAATAATTTCCATATCTGAGCTTCCTGTTGGACTTTGTAAGATTCCGGAAATAACTTTCGTCTTCTTAAATGGTTGGACAGCCTGTTTGAGGGCTTCTTGTTTTGGAATCGCTAAATGGCTATCTCACTTCCGATCAGCGGGGTAAAATCATATCGTCCGTCAATAACAG
>CADFQU010000289.1 GCA_902836505.1 Streptococcaceae bacterium | reverse complement strand
AATCGTCGCCAAGATGAAGATCCCTGTAAAGAGGGACATCAAGGCAAGGTAGACTGGGAAGGTCACAGCTGTCAATGTTCCAATTTCAATCAGACCTTTCAAGTAAAAGGCAGAAAGGTAGAAACCACAGACAGAGAAGATGATTAAGAGTCCTCGCCAGATATTGAGTGGCAAGCAAGCCCGAATAACAGACAAGAAACCAATAGATCCTAACAAGTAGTAGGAAAGGGTAGACATGTCCAGGCTAGACCAGCCATGATGAGCTCCCCATAAACGGACAAATAAGACGCTAAAGACAACCATCAAGGCATTTGGTAAAGCCAGATGCAAGGAACGTTTGAGGAAGTGTTTTTCCACTGGCTTAATGTTCCGTTCAAAAGTCAAGACAAATGGAGGGAAGCCTTCGACAAACTGGTCAATCAGCGTAATCTGAATCGGAATAAATGGGAAAATCAACAAGTAGTTCACATCAAAGAAAAGTACGCTTGCGATACAGATAATAGCCAGAATGAAGGAGTAGATCGTCTTAATAAAGAAGATAGGAGCGATTCGTCCAATGTTGTTGACGACCCGACGACCTTCAAAGAGAATTTCAGGAACATCATTGAAGTCTGAGTTTAGTAAGACGAGATTGGCAATTTGACGGGTTGCAGGATCGCCTTCAGCCATCACGATGGAGCAGTCAGCTTCTCGTAAGGCTAGGATATCATTGACCCCGTCCCCTGTCATGGCAGTAGTACGACCAGTAGCCTTGAGGGTTTGAATCAAGAGTTTCTTTTGATGAGGAGAAACCCGTCCAAAAATGGCTGTACTTTCTGCTAGGTCCACCAACTCATCGTCCTCAATCTTGGAACAGTCAATATAACTTTCATAGCATTCAAAACCAGCTTCCTTAGCAATGTAAGAAACAGTGACTGGATTATCACCAGAGATAATTTTGAGATCTACATCTTGGGAGCGAAGATAATCCAAGGTTTCGGCAGCCCCTTCGCGGATTGGATCGAGGATTTCAATGACGGCGATAGCTTCTACATCACCTGGCAAAGTCAAATCATGCATATCGATGGCTTCCACACTGCGAGCCAGAATCAAGACCCGAGATCCATGGGCTTGGGCTTCCAATACCGCTGGAGGATTTTCTTTGAGGAGCATTTCTGGGGCCCCTAAATAAATGGTTCCCAAGTTGGTCAGGGTCATGGCCCCCCATTTTCGATCACTTGAAAATGGAATGATTGATTCGGCTGTATAAGCGTGTTCTAACCCACCATATGCTTTGCGGATAGCTTGGGCAGTTGGGTTGTTATCCTCAGAATTTTGCATATAGGCAGCGAGAATAACTTCTATAGTTTCTTCAGAAAAGTGTTCAGATAGCGAGTGAATGCCTTTGACAGTCATTTTTCCTTGGGTAATAGTTCCTGTCTTATCCAAACAAAGAGTATCGACACGAGCCAAGGTTTCTACAGAGTACATCTCTTGGACCAAGACTTTGCGCATCCCTAACTTAATTACAGCTGTCAGGAGAGAGGTTACTGTCAGAAGGGCAATTCCTTTTGGCAACATGCCCAGGAGGGCAGTGGAAGAGGTAATCACAGAATCTTTCATTGGAAGCAGTTTGATTAAAAAGGCTTCACAAAAGAGGGCAATTCCAAATGGGATAATAATCTTTCCAGTAAAACTAGAGATTTTAGCCAGATTATAGAGAATGCGGGAGTTGATGGGTTTGAGAGTTTTCGCTTCTACCATTAACTTATTGGCATAGTTATTGGCCCCCACACGTTTGACACGAGCGTAGACCTGGCCACTCGCTAAGAAACTACCGGATAGAAGTTCATCCCCC
>CADFQU010000288.1 GCA_902836505.1 Streptococcaceae bacterium | reverse complement strand
CTCTGCTTCTTCCTCAAGCATCTGCAATTGGTCTATTAGGGGAAATTTTTGTAGGTGGCTTGCGGGCAATTGCTCCTCTTTTAGTCTTTGCTCTTGTCGCTAACGCTCTCTCCCAGCACCAAAAGGGAACCCAAACCAATATGAAATCAGTCATTGTCCTCTACCTCCTGGGAACTTTTGCGGCAGCCCTGGTAGCGGTCCTGGTGAACTATCTATTTCCTATTACCATTTCTTTAACGGGAACTAGTGCTGAAGGAACTTCTCCCGATGGACTAGGGGAAGTTATCAGCAACCTTCTTTTAAAAATCGTGGACAATCCCCTCAATGCCCTTATCCAGGCTAATTATATCGGGATTTTATCCTGGGCCGTAGTCTTTGGTGTTGCTATGAGAGAAGCTAGCGAGCACAGCAAGGACCTCCTTCAAACCCTAGCAGATATTACTTCCAAGATTGTCGAATGGATTATTAATCTAGCTCCATTTGGAATTCTAGGCTTGGTCTACACAACGATTGCCGGACAAGGCTTTGATGGACTTAAGAGCTATGGGCTCTTATTACTTCTCTTAGTTGGCACCATGTTCTTCGTTGCACTAGTCATCAACCCGATTTTTGTCTACATCATGATTCGCAAAAATCCTTATCCGCTCGTCTTCAAATGTCTACGAGTGAGTGGATTGACTGCTTTCTTTACTAGAAGTTCCGCTGCTAATATCCCTGTCAACATGAAACTTTGTAAGGAACTAGGTCTCAATCCCGATACTTACTCAGTTTCTATCCCTCTGGGATCTACTATTAATATGGCCGGAGCTGCCGTCACTATTAACACCTTGACCCTAGCTGCTGTCAATACCTTAGGCATTCAGGTTGACTTTGGGACTGCCTTGGTCCTCAGTATCGTTGCAGCCGTTTCAGCCTGTGGGGCTTCTGGAGTAGCCGGTGGTTCCCTCCTCTTGATTCCTGTCGCTTGCAGCCTCTTTGGTATCGACAATGATATTGCTATGCAAGTAGTCAGCGTGGGCTTCATTATTGGTGTCATCCAAGATTCTTGTGAAACAGCCCTCAACTCATCAACAGACGTCCTCTTTACAGCTATTTCTGAAATGAAAGATTGGCCCAAAGAAAAACGCTATTAAGTCAGAAAAACCAGATCACACGATCTGGTCTTTTTCTTTTTTCATAAAGTAGCTTTTGCTTTCCCTAAACATCGGAGGCGAAGGAGCGAATAAAGCAATTAGATGATATTTACGTTTTCAGAAGTTTCCATGAAAATTCCCCAGCAATCCCCAACTAGTCACTCAAAGAGAAACGGTTGGTCATCAAGTTGCTTGCATCTAATAAGACCTTATCCAACAAGCGATCCGTCGCTTCTTGAATCTGATCACTCATGGCTTGATTTTCTTTTTCAAAGTCAACGATATCCCCTGCTGCCAAGGCTTGATCCACTCGTCCAATCCGGGCATGTCCAAGGGCCATAGTGCTTTCTTGGTAATCTTCTAAATCTCCAACATGATGACTATAGTGGGCATCTGCCAGACCAGCAATAATTCGATTGGTCCAATAGAAAGAATTCGTCGTCACTTTTTCTGTTGTATTGGCAAAATAATCCGGTGTCGTATCTACCTGCGTAAAGAAAGGAACGGCCGTATTGAAAGGCATAGACCCATAGCAAAGCCATTGAATGCCGGTTGTTTCTTGTGGACGATTTGGCCGCAATTGGAGAATAGCCGTCTGGCTAGTCCGGTTGATGCCAATGGTACGGAAGGTCCGACGACTATGGGTATCCCCTTCTGAACCATAGGGGTCATAAACTGAATCCTGATAGTGACTGCTAAGGACATATTT
>CADFQU010000287.1 GCA_902836505.1 Streptococcaceae bacterium | reverse complement strand
TAATAGGTGACTGCAAAAAGTAAAAATCATTTGAATCATACCTCTATTATACCATAAGAATAACTTTCCTTTCATATTCTTTAGATTCAAAAAAAAGAAGTCGATTTAATCAACTTCTTTCTATTTTTATA
The DNA here is from genome assembly GCA_902836505.1 of Streptococcaceae bacterium. GTDB lineage: Bacteria > Bacillota > Bacilli > Lactobacillales > Streptococcaceae > Streptococcus. The sequence goes on along the minus strand of CADFQU010000287.1, from coordinate 1,755 downwards.
ATCAATTTACGACATTAATCCGGTTAATAGCTCGTTGAAGGGCAATTTTTGCACGACGCTCCATATCAACAGAATGTTGATCTTTGGCTTCTTCAAGAGCCTTTTCCGCACGCAATTTTGCACGCTCAGCCCGGCTAATATCAATGTCTCGGGCGCGTTCAGCTGAATCCGCTACAATGGTAATGACATTATCCGCTACTTCGATAATCCCACCATTGACTGCAATCCAATCAATATGTTTGTCATCGTCGACACGACGAACCTTGACTTGGTCTACAGCCAAAACCGCAATGGTATTGATATGATGAGGTAAAATCCCTAATTCACCATCAATTGTCTTGACAGATACAAATGCGGCATGATGATCATAAACCAGTCCATCCGGTGTAACGATTTGGACGTTCATTTGACTCATCTTTCACCTCTTCTTAGAATCCCATTTTTTCAGCTTTAGCAACCACATCTTCGATCGATCCAACACCACGGAAAGCATCCTCTGGCAAGTGGTCATATTTCCCATCCAAAATTTCCTTAAAGCCACGAACAGTTTCAGCAACTGGAACATAAGAACCTGGTTGACCAGTAAATTGTTCCGCCACGTTAAAGTTTTGAGACAGGAAGAACTGAATACGACGGGCACGAGCCACCAAGGTCTTTTCATCATCAGACAATTCATCCATCCCCAAGATAGCAATGATATCTTGCAATTCGTGGTAACGTTGAAGGACGCGTTTGACCTCAGAAGCCACTGCATAGTGCTCTTCTCCAACGATATCTGGGGAAAGGGCACGCGAGCTTGATGCCAATGGGTCCACGGCAGGGTAAATCCCTAATTGAACCAATTTACGCTCCAAGTTGGTCGTAGAGTCCAAATGGGCGAAAGCTGTTGCTGGAGCAGGGTCTGTATAGTCATCGGCTGGCACGTAGATGGCCTGGATTGATGTAACAGAACCTTTCTTGGTTGAGGTAATCCGTTCTTGCAATTGACCCATTTCAGTTGCCAAAGTAGGTTGGTAACCAACGGCTGAAGGCATGCGTCCCAAAAGGGCTGATACTTCTGATCCGGCTTGGGTGAAACGGAAGATATTATCGATAAACAAGAGAACATCTTGACCTTCTACATCACGGAAGTATTCCGCAATAGTCAAACCAGTAAGAGCTACACGCATCCGTGCTCCTGGTGGTTCGTTCATTTGTCCAAAGACCATGGCTGTTTTTTCGATAACGCCAGATTCCTTCATTTCCCAGTACAGGTCATTCCCTTCACGGGTCCGTTCACCAACCCCGGTAAAGACGGAGATCCCACCGTGCTCTTGGGCAATGTTGTGGATCAATTCTTGAATTAAGACGGTCTTCCCAACTCCGGCACCACCGAAGAGGCCGACCTTCCCACCTTTCAGGTAAGGGGCCAAGAGGTCAATGACCTTGATCCCTGTTTCAAGAATTTCTTCTGAAGTAGAAAGCTCATCAAAGGATGGAGCTTTTTTATGAATGGATTCACGAGGAGCATCTTCTGGAAATGCTTCTTCCAAGTCAATGGTATCTCCCAAGACGTTGAAAACACGTCCAAGAGTTTCTTTTCCGACAGGCACAGAGATTGGACGACCAGTGTCCAATACTTCCATCCCACGAGTCAAGCCATCTGTTGATTCCATGGCAATGGTGCGAACGACACCATCCCCAAGTTCAAGAGCTACTTCAAGAAAGACTTTTGATTTTTGTTGGTCATTTTTATAGGGCTTCCTGGAAACGGCC
>CADFQU010000286.1 GCA_902836505.1 Streptococcaceae bacterium | reverse complement strand
GTCCCACTACGAGGTCTCGTTTCAACAATTCCACGATTTTCAGCTTCTTTAATAGCCCGATAGGCGGTCCCATCACTCACCTGCAAATAATTCGAGATACTTCTCACACTGACACGTTTGCCAATTGGTAGTTTCTCCAAATAATCTAAGATCGCTTGGTGTTTACTCATTGAGATCTCCTCTATCTATGCAGAATTCGTAATAATCCCGCATCTTTCGGGTATAGCGGTCACTTCCCTTGAACTGTCTTTTTAATGTGTAACCGGCATGTAAAGCTACCTGTTGGCTGGCTAGATTTTCAACATGGGTAATAATTCGGACTTGTTTGAGATGAAATTCCTGGAAGGACAAGAAGGTAATCTCTTTGACAACCTCTGTCATGAGGCCTTGCCCCCAATAATCCTTGTGTAAGAAATAACCGAGTTCTGCTTCCTTCTTGATTTCATCCAATTTTTCAAATTTAATCGATCCAATCACATGACCGTTTTCCTTGTCACAAATCGCCCATATTCCTAAAGGATTCTTTAGAAAATAATTAGCCAAGACATACTGGCATTCCTCTAATGTAGTTTGGGCTGGAAAAATAAAAGGCAAATTATCTGGATTGGAGGATATCTTGTAAAAGTCAGCTGCATCACTATATAGAAAGGGCCTCAAGAAGAGGCGCTCTGTTTCAAAACATGAATATGCTGCTAGTTGCGTCCAAATGTTCATAAAAATCGTTCGTTATGCTTCATCAATCAGCTCGATGTCAGCTCCCAATTGTTGCAATTTCTCAATAATATGCGAATAGCCACGAAGGATAAACTCAATATTGGTAATCTCCGTTTTACCCTGAGCCATCAATCCAGCAATCACCAAGGCAGCGCCTGCACGCAAGTCTGTCGCCTTAACTGGAGCACCTGTTAATTGATTTGGTCCTTGGTAAACAATGCGATCACCAACTGTTTCAATCCTAGCCCCCATTCGCATCAGCTCAGCCACATGGTTGACCCGCTTTTGATAAATGGTATCTACGATGCTTCCCTTTCCATTAGCCGTCAAAAGCAAGGGAGTCAAGGGTTGTTGCAAATCCGTTGCAAATCCAGGGTAAGGAGAGGTTTTAATGTGAACAGCTTTCAGATTTTCCTGCTTTTCAACAAACACACTATCCTCAGAAATCGTCATCCGAACGCCCATTTCTTCCAGCTTAGCGATAAAGCTTTCCAGGTGTTCGTAGAGGACATTCGTGATTTGAATTCCTTCTCCCACAGCTGCAGCTAGGGCAATATAAGTCCCTGCTTCGATGCGATCAGGGATCACTTGGTGACGAGTCCCATGGAGATAGTCCACTCCTTCAATGGTAATGATATCTGTACCCGCACCACGAATGTGTGCTCCCATATTATTGAGAAGGGTCACGACGTCAATGATCTCAGGTTCACGAGCAGCGTTTTCAATAACGGTACGACCTTCCGCTTTAACAGCCGCTAGAACGGTATTGATAGTTGCTCCGACACTTACGGTATCCATATAGATGGCTGCACCACGAAGACGCTTTCCATTTGTGGAAAGGTTCATACTCGAACCATCCATGGTCATCTTAGCACCCATCGCCTCAAAGGCTTTCAAATGCAAATCAATCGGACGCGGACCTAGGTCACATCCACCTGGTAGACCGACAGTTGCCTGGCCATAACGTCCCAAAAGACTTCCGTAGAAATAGTAAGAAGCTCGAAGACTGTTAATCTTACCAAATGGCATTGGCATATCTTGTACACCACGCGGATCGATAATAAGAGTCTCCCCATCACGCTCCACCTTTGCCCCCATGAGGGTCATGATGTCAATCAAGCTAGCCACATCTGAAATATCTGGAACACCATCAAGGGTCACAATTTCGTCTGCTAAAATAGTCGC
>CADFQU010000285.1 GCA_902836505.1 Streptococcaceae bacterium | reverse complement strand
CCTATCGATCTAGTCATATGTCTCTCAGTTATCTTCGTTCTTTCTGCTATAGATTGCTTAATACAATCCTCTCTCCTTCCATTTTAATATAAAAAAAGAAAAAAAGCGATGGCTAAACCACGCTTCTTTCTCCGTCTTAGGAAGGATTTTTGCCGGTCCCTTCCATTTCTGTTTTGATAAGCTCCATGAGTTGATTCCGATCTAGGATCCATTGGGCCCGCTCATCTTTTTCATAGGTCCGATTGGATAGAAAAATAGCTGCCAATTGGAGCTTGCGGTTATAAAGAAGAAAGGTTCCTGTATAACCTGTATGGTCCAACCAGTCTCCTTCCAGATTCCAAGCCAGAGAGCGCGTCTTTCCTTCTTCTAAGGCATAGTTCTGCGATAGAATCTCTGCAAAAGGATCCTGTAAATAATGCTCCAGGAAAATTTCCATATCTCTAATAGTCGAGAACAGGCCTGCACTTCCAGCATGGACTCCCAGCACACGCGCTTTCGGATCATGGACAACGCCACCTGGAAGGCCACGAATGGTTGGAACAGCTTGAGAAACCGGGCCAAAAGTAGTCTCCTTCATTTGCCAAGGTGCAAAGACTTGCTCCTGAAAAATATAGTCTAAGTCCAGACCAAACCACTTCTCCAGAAGAAAGCCCAACAAAAGAAAATTGACATCCGTATAGTGGAACTGGCGATTGTCCTTGAGTTTCAAGCGGTGCAAGGCTTCTTTTAAGCCCTCAGCATCCAAGTCATCTCGTCCAGGGATGAAAGGATCCAGTCCAGAAGTATGAGTCAAGAGCTGACGGATGGTCACCTCTGCTTGCTCCATATCCGGATAGTAAGAAGCTAAGGGACGATCGATATCAATTTGCCCTTGTTGGACCAGAAAAGCAAGAACCGTTCCAACTCCGACGACCTTACTCACACTGGCTAAATCATAGGTCAAGCCAGGAATAACTGGCTCTTGCTTGTCTGGATCAGCTAGTCCCAAGTAATACTCCTGCCAGCTTCCTTTCTGATAGAGCGCAAGAGAGGCACCTGGGTAGATGCCTGCTCCTATTTGCTCTTGAATTTTTTGGATGATTTTTTCCATTTTTCTTCACTCATTTCAATCAGCCAAAGACTTGCTTAGGCTTCGAACCACCATTCAATCTTGCTTGGATCCTCAACCAAGACAAATTGTTGCCTTTTTGGTACAAAAGTCACCTGATCTCCAAAGCAAGAGGCCACTTCACTTGCTACAAATGGCTCTAGAATGACCTTGACCTGACAAAGGTCCCAAGTCTGTCCATTAGCTAGTGTGAGGTCCGGACCATCTGATGCTTCTAAGTCTAAATACTCTTCTAAGCCAGGTAGTTGTTGATAGAAAGCTGTAGAAGTCTCTACATTAGGTACACGAAGAACTATCTTTTCTACGAAAAACTCCGTCAAGGTTGTAAACTCTTCATTCGCTTGAAAATCTGGAACTTCCTCAATTTCAGTTAAACTGTCCACTTGCTCTTCCGCATGGAGCAAGATACGATCTCCTTCTGGCGAAAGAGCTTCAAAGGCATAGCCATTTTCCCCTCTGAAGAGGCGATCAACTTGATGACCACGAGCCAGAAGCCACTCAATTTCTTGCGGGTTGGTCACGCGAATCTTTAAGCAAGCCAAGCGTTTTGGTCCCTCAACCTTACGGGTTCTCATACTAGGGGATTCCTCTAAATAGAGGCGGTCTGTCTTCGATTGATCTCCAAGGGATAATAAAGCCCCATCTTCCAACAGGGTTTTCATTCCTAAGACCTTTTCAAAAAATTCTTGATTGACATTTCGATTGTTTGTTTTTAATACGGGTGAAATACTACTAATCTTATTTATGCACATAATTCCTCCAAGTCTTTTATATTTTAAAAGATTTTCTTTTTTTTTACAAGAAATCTTGTGCAAAAAAGACAGATT
>CADFQU010000284.1 GCA_902836505.1 Streptococcaceae bacterium | reverse complement strand
TGGATGAAGCGACCTCATCAGTAGATACACGGCTGGAGCTCTTGATTCAGAAGGCTATGAAGACACTCATGCAGGGGCGGACCAGTTTTGTCATTGCTCACCGACTGTCGACCATTCAGGAGGCAGATAAGATTTTGGTGCTCAAGGATGGTCAGATTATCGAGCAAGGCAATCATGAGTCCCTCTTGGCTGCAAAAGGATTCTATTATGAATTGTACATGAGTCAATTCTCCAAAAAAGAAGAAACTAGCGCATAAAACAAAAGGAGCAATTGCTCTTTTTGTTTTTGCGAAGACTTTGATTTAAATATAATCCAGGTTTCTTGAAAGCGAATGCGAAATTTGCTATAATTGTAACAGAAATGGAGGCTTTATGAGCTTAACCAGCCAATTAATCACTGAAACGTTCCCAGATCTAGATAAGGTCGAACGGTTGAATACCGAGGCTTTCCCTGAAGAGGAACGGATTCCTTTATCGGAGTTTTTACGCTATACGGACAATGATGATGCTCATTTTTTTGCTTTTTACAATGAGGAAGAATTTGTTGGATTTGCCTTTGCTATTTCAAATGCCAAGGCCTTTTACGTCAGCTTCTTTGCCATTATGCCACACTTACGAAGCCACGGCTATGGTCAAGAAATCATTGAAAAATTAGTCGAGTTTTACCAACGGACCATGCTCCTAGAGGTTGAGCGACTAGATGAAGAATGTGATAATCTAGAGCAACGTCAAGCACGAATGGACTTCTATTTGCGGAACGGCTTCAAAACAGCCAATGCCTTTTTAGAATACGATGATCTGAGTTTTGAGATTCTTTATCGAGGCGATCAATTTGATGAAGAGGCTTATCGGGACATCTTCCATAAACTGCAAGCAGAGAATTACTTTGATTTCCGTATTGAATATCGTCGATTTAGTGAAGATTAAAAAAGTGCTTCTCTGTTAGATATCAGAGAAGCACTTTTTTAATTAATGGATGAGGAAGTAAATAAGTGTATTAATTTGTACCCTGATATTTCATAACAAAATAGTTCAACTCATAAGTTAATTGTTAAGTGAATAAATCAGATAAAAAGAATTGCCGTAGTGGAAGAAAGCTGTTATACTAGATAAGATTGAAAAATGTAAAGGAGAACACATGTTACGAAAAGGTTCCTTAACAGGTTTGCTGTTATTTGGTATTTTCTTCGGTGCAGGGAATTTGATCTTTCCACCTGCGCTAGGTGCCCAGTCGGGTAGCCATTTTTGGCCAGCTATTGCTGGATTTGTCTTATCAGGAGTCGGGATTGCGATTATCACCTTGATTATTGGGACACTCAATCCTAAAGGGTATATTCATGAGATTTCACGAAAAATCGCTCCTTGGTTTGCCATCGTTTATCTGGTAGCCTTGTATCTGTCTATTGGTCCATTCTTTGCCATTCCAAGAACTGCTACGGTTTCTTACGAGGTTGGAATCGCTCCTTTGTTGGGACAATCAAGTGGTAAACTGAGCCTCTTTATTTTCACCTTGATTTATTTCTGTTTAGCTTATTTGATTGCCTTGTATCCTTCTAAAATCCTAGATAGTATTGGTCGGATTTTAACACCTGTCTTTGCTATCTTGATCGTTGTCCTCGTTGTTCTTGGTGCTCTCAAGTACAGCGGACACGAGCCTCAAGTGGCAACAGAAGCCTACCAAGCATCTGCCTTTGGTCAAGGTTTCCTTGAAGGGTATAACACCTTGGATGCTCTTGCTTCAGTAGCCTTTAGCGTTATCGCAGTGACTACTCTTAATCAACTTGGTTTCACCAGCAAGAAAGAATACATTAAAACGATCTGGATTGTTGGCATCGTTGTAGCCATCGGCTTTAGTATTTTGTATATTGGGTTGGGTTATCTTGGAAATCACTTCCCAATTCCAGCAGAAGTGATGGCTTCCGATGCCAATAAGGGTG
>CADFQU010000283.1 GCA_902836505.1 Streptococcaceae bacterium | reverse complement strand
CATATCCAGTACACATAATTGTTGAAGACTTTGTGCAACTTCATCTTCTGCCACTTCCCAAGCGAGATAGACCGCATTGGTGGCGGTTAGTTGGTAAGCATGATTGTGAATAAAGGGCGAGATACTATGACGAATGGGCTTGGCAATGACGGCCGCCATTCGCGTATAGCCATCAATCCTCATCTAAGATCTCCCGAATCTTATGCATGCTGGACAAACTGATTTGACCTGGTGCGCTTTGCTCTCCAACGCTAGCATAGGACCAAACCGAACCAGTTAAATCGGCAGCAATACGAGAAATTCGGCCAATTTTCCCCATAGAAATAGTAACGAACTCTTGTTCTGGATTTAGCGTTTTAAAGCCACGTGTATAGTTCATTAGATCCAGAACATCCTGCTCACTTTGGGCCATAACCGAAACTTTAACCAGCTTTGGTGTAAGACTCGTTAATTCTGACATAATCTCCATCATGTTTTCAGGGGTTTCCTGGAAATTATGGTAGCTTAAGCAAAGATTAGAATAATCCATCATCTGATTAAACTCGGACTGATGACCAAAGTACTCAAAGTCGACATAGTCCGGATGGTAGATGTTGTTGATATCATGGATAAGTGCTACGTACTCTTCACCAGAAAGGTCAATTTCACCTCCCTGCTCCCGTGTCCGCAGGGTAAATACAATCTCACGACCAGCAAATTTTTCAAAGATGGCAGGCGCCACTTGTAAGATATCATTCTTATCCAAATAATCCGCACGCCATTCAATCACATCTGCATCCTGATACCGACTGGCATCAATGGCCTGTGCTTCTTCAAAATTTCTTGGCATTACAGAAACAACTAATTTCATTGATCCACCTTAATTGTAAAAACTTTCAAGTAATTACTACTTTCTTCTTTTTCATTGTATTGAAAATCAGCTGGAAGTCCTACCTCACTGATATAGCGATGTTTATGGCCTTTGAAGCCCTTTTCAATTTCTTTTTTAAATTTGTCTCGACTGACATTCGCAGCGTTGGTACTAGCAATCAAAATACCTTTTGGATTTAAAATCTCTAGGGACTGCTCAATTAGTTTGTGATAATCCTTCGCAACTGAGAAGGTACGCTTCTTATTACGGGCAAAACTCGGCGGATCTAAAACAATCACATCATAGGTCAAGCCATGACGCTTGGCATACTTATAATAATCAAATACATCCATGACAATAAAGCGGTGCTGGTCCAATTCTAGACCATTTGCCACAAAATGAGCTTCAGATAGTTCCCGACTACGCTTGGCAAGATCCACAGAGGTCGTCTCAAGTGCTCCTCCCATAGCAGCTGCCACTGAAAAAGCGGCCGTATACGAAAACATATTGAGCAAGGTTTTGCCTGTTGCTAAACCATCTACCAAACTAGCCCGCACTTCATGTTGGTCCAAGAAGATCCCTGTCATCAAGCCATCATTCAGAAAGACTTGGTAACGAACTCCATTTTCCAAAATACAGAAGGTCTCTGGAGCTTCTTGACCAAATAGATGAGCTGACTCATAACCGGGATCCTTAAAACGGATTTTTTCATATCCTCCCAAGACTTCAGGAAAAACTTCTTGAAAAGCTGCAACGATCAAGTCTCTGATTTGATAGACAAAGGCATTGTAAATGGAAAAGACGGCATAATCTTCATAGAGATCAATGGTTAAACCACCAAATCCGTCGCCTTCTTGATTAAAAATTCTAAAAGCTGTATCCAATTCCGACTGATAATAAGACTGACGTTTTGACTTAGCCTCAGCAAATAAATGACTAAAGTAGGACCGATCCAAGGTGATTTTCTTCGTAGAAATCACCCAACCAAGCCCCTTGTTTTGCTCGGAAAGGTAGGCTGTTCCTAGAAAGTGACCCGAAGCTGTGACCAGCTCGACGGCCTCATTATCAAAGGGGAGTTGCCCAAAATCAATCTTCTCTAAAATCTTAAA
>CADFQU010000282.1 GCA_902836505.1 Streptococcaceae bacterium | reverse complement strand
GGACGACGAAATCGAATTCTAACGAATTACCGATTTCTGTCCCACTCTCTTATTTAGTGCGCATTTCACCTTGAGGGAAATAGGTTCCTTCAGGCATATCATTGATGATGACGTGAACGGCAGATTGGGGAGCACCTGTATTCCGAACGACAGCCTCGGTTACTTCCTTGGCCAAAGCTTTCTTTTGTTCCAATGTGCGTCCTTCAAATAAATCAATTCGTACAAATGGCATCGGGCCACCTCCTCTATCTATCTTAGGTCTATTTTATCATATTTTGAATGAAAAGTAGCAGACTAGTAAGATTCGAATCACCTAATGGAAAGGTTAAAATAGAGTATAAAAATTTTTTACCAATATTTAGTACTATCCACTTACATAACTTCAGGTATTATGGTATAATTAATTTGTGAGAAGTGGTCTCTCACCATGCGTTTGTCATTTTGTCAGGGAAATGATAGACGCTTTTTTTATTCTCAAATTACAAAATACTAAAAATAAGGGGAAACCGAGATGAATTTCCACTAGAGCGAATAAGAGAAATGAAACTCCATAGAGTTCAGAATCTCCTTATTAGAAGAGCAATCACCCAATTGATAAACTCTCTATAAGTTGCCCTAATTTACTGCCCGTGTTATAATATAATGAAACACATTTTAGAGAGAACAGAAGGAACATGGCACAATTATATTATAAATATGGGACGATGAATTCAGGTAAGACCATCGAAATTTTGAAGGTGGCCCATAATTATGAAGAGCAAGGAAAAAGCGTCGTTATCATGACCTCAGCAATCGATACGCGCGATGGATTTGGAGTTGTTTCTAGCCGGATTGGTATGAAACGGGAAGCCATCGCCATTGAAGACGATACAGACGTCTTCGGTTATATCCAAAGCCTGAAAGAGAAACCCTACTGTGTCTTGATTGATGAAGCCCAGTTTTTGAAACGACACCATGTCTATGATTTGGCAAGAGTCGTTGATGAACTTGATGTTCCCGTCATGGCTTTTGGCCTTAAAAATGATTTCCGAAATGAACTCTTTGAAGGTTCCAAACACCTCCTCTTGTTGGCAGACAAGATCGAGGAGATTAAGACCATCTGCCAATACTGTTCTCGAAAAGCGACCATGGTCTTGCGCACTCAAGCGGGTAAACCCGTCTACGATGGAGAGCAGATCCAGATCGGTGGGCATGAGACCTATATCTCCGTTTGCCGCAAACATTATTTTAACCCAGACATTCACCAAGAAAAGAAATCTTAAGGAGCAAACATGAATATCTATGATCAACTACAAGCTGTAGAAGACCGATACGAAGAGTTAGGAGAATTACTGAGTGACCCTGATGTGGTCTCTGATACCAAACGCTTTATGGAGCTTTCAAAAGAAGAGGCTTCCACTCGTGACACGGTGACAGCTTATCGGCAATACAAACAAGTACTCCAAAACATCGTCGATGCTGAAGAAATGATTAAGGAAGCAGGCGGCGATGCAGATTTGGAAGAAATGGCCAAGCAAGAGCTCAAAGATGCCAAGGCTGAAAAGGAAGAGTATGAAGAAAAATTGAAAATATTACTTCTTCCAAAAGATCCAAACGATGACAAGAACATTATCTTGGAAATCCGTGGAGCAGCAGGAGGAGACGAAGCCCAGTTGTTTGCGGGTGACCTCTTGCAGATGTACCAAAAATATGCGGAAAGCCAAGGCTGGCGCTTTGAAGTTATGGAAGCTTCCTACAATGGCGTTGGTGGGATCAAAGAAGTAGTGGCCATGGTCTCTGGGCAATCAGTCTACTCGAAACTCAAGTATGAATCTGGTGCCCACCGGGTACAACGCGTTCCTGTGACGGAAAGCCAAGGTCGTGTCCATACCTCTACAGCAACTGTTCTGGTCATGCCAGAAATCGAAGAAGTTGAATACGACATTGATCCAAAAGATCTTCGGATTGACATCTATCACGCATCT
>CADFQU010000281.1 GCA_902836505.1 Streptococcaceae bacterium | reverse complement strand
CTTCCCTCTCCTCCTCGTCATCAAACTTAAACATCACCATTTTATTTCTTGATGACATCTCCATTTCAATTTGTTTCCATTCTTGCTTGGTCTTTGTCGTTTTCCATAATGGAATAATATCAAACAGATAAAGTCTTCCAGTATAAAGAACATCATCTTCATTTTTCACCATTAAAACCTCCCTTCTAACAAACCTTATGAAATCTAAATGGAGCCTGATAGTAATTCGGATACTGAATAATTCTCTTTGTCCTCGTTACTGGTACGGGTTTGTGATACCATTTTTGAAGATATTGAGAAGCCATCCCCTGAGTCTCAAAAACTAGAAGGTTCTTCTTCTCATCACGCAGATAATCTCCAATCTCAAAACTAAAAATAGCAATCATTTGACTTCCTCACTTTCTTGATCTTCCAAGTTCTTGACTAGCTCCAGAACATTGAGTACACCCAACTCTTATACTTTTTTACGTGTTATTTGTTCTCCTACCTAATGAATAGTTACTAGCTAGTTTTTCCCCGCCTCCGAATTGCCTCACATTATCCTAGATATAATGTAAAGGCACTTGACGGGTTTTATTTTTTATCCAATGTCGAGCTCAAATAAAGAGAGTTGTGATACTTGTTTAAGGTCATTTTTAACTCCTTCTATCACTCGCCGAGTGAGACTCAAGCTTTCTTCAAAGAAAGCAGCAATATAACCAACATACGCTTCCTGGCGATCCTTTTTCACCTGGAGAAGGGACAGGAAGATAGCCTTGACGGAAGCAATACGGATCCCGCCGCCACGGCCAGATTTAATCGTGAAGAAGATCTTCTGATCTGCCTTTAGTGCTTTCAGTACTCTGTCTAAAGAGCGTTCAGGGATACTGAGAGCTTCTCTCAGCGCCTTTTTCGTTGTCTGAATAAATGGATCTTCTGACTGGTAAAAGTCCTCTAAATAGGCCATCACATCGGCTTTCCATTCATACAGATGACTGTTCTTGCGATCAGTCCGCTTCTTCTTGAATTTGTACCACCGCTGCTTGGTAAAGAGATCCGCAGCCTTCAAATCCTTATTGACCCAGGCCCGACACAGCAGCATGATATAATCTCTGCTGGCTGCCTCATATTTGCCTGAATAAGCACTGGCAATAATCTTTAAGAGTTCGCTTGTAGTGACTGGTTCGTCCAGTCGTAGGCTAAATTCGTTTAACACGACCTCACAATCGCCTTGTGAGACACCGCTGGAGAAATTAGCCAAGGCTAAAGTGAACAATACAGAATTTCGACCCATTAAGTCCTTAGTACCTTTGATGTTTGACTCATTCATCAACATCTTATACCAGGGCTCATCGGTCTGTTTTGCCCCTTCTGTTCCTGAAATAACCGTTAGGTTCGGTTTCTTACTTGGGAAAGGCAAGTCTGATTGTTTCATCGACCAATTCAGCCACTCCTGGAAAGAATAGGTGTACTCTTCGTCAAAGAATTCGATATTATCTGTACGGGGTATTCTGCAAATACCAAAGTGATTACAGGTCATATCAACAGGTAAAGTCTGACCAAAGTAACTTCTCAAGTTTTGAGAGATCGCCTTGGCCACCTTTACCACCTTGAACTGTGAATGGGCGGTCACATAGGCTGGCTCAGACAGAACAAAGTAAGCCTGGTATCCTTTATCTGACTTTAGAATTAACGTTGGCATGAAGCCTAAATCAAGAGCAGCCGTCAGGATGTCTCCTGATGTCATTACATCGTCTGAGGACAGGTCAAAATCAATCACAAAGGTATTGATCTGACGCAAGTTCTCTTCAGCATGGCCACGTGTAATTTGTCGTCGGCTGTCACTGTATGATCCGAAGCGATAAACGTTCGGCGTCCAGTGAGTGAAGCCATCTTGATTTTCTTTAATAGCTTCCATTGAGGTTAGAACAAGTCCACGGGCCTTGATCATGTGAGCTTTGGAACGGTAAGTGAATATAGCTCCTCGCTTACCTTC
>CADFQU010000280.1 GCA_902836505.1 Streptococcaceae bacterium | reverse complement strand
GTTCCTTTCGCTAGTGAGGGACGCCAGCAACCCTTCGGTTTCATGGCTAAATCCGGAGCCGAAGTCTCCGAATTCCCTACAAGATTCCCTCAGGGAATCTTGTTTTCACTAGGGCAGGAACAATCTGATAATGCTCCTTGCAGTCGCGATACTGCTGGGCAAAGTTCGTTCTTACAAATCTTCTGCTTTTAAGGGTTTGACGTCTTTGAGCAGTGGGTGATTCTTGTCTGCTTCTGAGACTTCTGCTTCTTCCAAGTTTTCCCACTGGATGTCTAGGCTTGGGTCTGCATAGTTAACAAAAGCATATTTTGGTTTGAGTTCTAGTGCCCAGTAGTCATTGACTAGGTAGGTATAAGCCACTTTATCCGTCAAAACTTGAAATCCATTGGCAACGCCACGAGGGACAAAGATTCCTTTAGAAGCATCAATCACAGTTTGGTAGGTGTTCCCAAAGGTCTCACCTTCGCGAAGGTCCACCCAAGCACCGAGAACCTTTCCTTCATCTGCTACAGAGATGTACTTGTCCCAAGGTTCTGCATGCAAGCCACGCAAGACATGCTTGCGAGAGAATGAAATGTTGTTTTGCAGCTTGCCTTCCGCAAAGAAGCTTTCTGGAAAACCAAGAGGAAGCATCTTCTCTTTTTGGAAGTTTTCCTTGAACCAACCACGGTTGTCCCCACGAACTGGAATATCAAACTCCATCAAACCTGGGATAGCTTCAATCTTGCGGGCTGCTAATTCTTTCTCGAAAAATTGTTCTGTCATTAAGCTTCTCCAATCAAACGGAGCAAATATTGTCCGTATTCGTTTTTCTTCAGAGGTTGAGCCAATTCATAGACTTGCTCTTTAGTAATATAGCCCATACGATAGGCGATTTCCTCAAGGTTGGCTACTTGAACGTTTTGCAAGCGTTGAACAGTCTCAATATATTGAGAAGCCTGTAAAAGGCTTTCGTGAGTTCCTGTATCCAACCAAGCAAAGCCACGGCCCATAAGCTCAACAGAGAGATCTCCACGCTCCAAATAGGCCTTGTTGACATCGGTGATTTCAAGCTCTCCACGAGGACTTGGTTTGATATTTTTGGCAATCTCTACCACATCATTGTCATAGAAGTAAAGTCCAGTCACCGCAAAGTTTGATTTTGGGTGTTCTGGTTTTTCTTCGATAGAGATAGCGTTCATATCCGCATCAAACTCTACCACACCAAAACGTTCTGGATCTTTGACTTGGTAACCAAAGACAGTCGCCCTTTTTTCTTTGGCTTCTGCTCGTTGCAACATCTTAGTCAAGCCATTTCCGTGGAAGATATTATCTCCAAGAACGAGGGCAACGTGATCGTCACCGATAAAGTCTTCTCCAATGATAAAGGCTTGCGCCAATCCATCTGGGCTTGGTTGCTCTGCATAAGAGAGGGAAATCCCAAGTTCAGAACCATCTCCAAGAAGCTCTTCAAATCGAGGAAGATCCTGCGGAGTTGAGATGATTAAGATTTCTTTAATCCCTGCCAACATAAGAGTTGACAACGGGTAGTAAATCATTGGCTTGTCGTAAATGGGCATCAACTGTTTGGAAGCGGCACGAGTCAAAGGATACAAACGAGTACCCGAACCACCGGCTAAAATAATACCTTTCATAATGTTAGGCCTTTCTACGTATTCATTACTCCTATTTTATCATGTTTATATAAAAAAGTCACCTTGTTTCCATGCTACAAGGTGATGACAAGATTTGGACGCTCAAGTCTTGTAAGCTCTCTTCCATATCGTGATTCAAATAGAGCACATGAACTAGAGCTCCTGACATGCATTTATACACTAATCACAGCTTCTCCTCTGAACCGTCCGAATATCTTACTCTTACTCTAGATTTTGTCGTGCCTCTCCTAGAATCCATAAAGGTCTGAAATTCCTCATCTTCATTATGATAGACCCCTATCTTAATTTTATTAGCATCTTTATCATAGGCTAATTCGTGTTGCT
>CADFQU010000279.1 GCA_902836505.1 Streptococcaceae bacterium | reverse complement strand
TTTCAATTCACATAAATTCCTTCTTTTTCATGCGTTTCCTTCTGAGACCAACCACTAGTCTCATAGGCTGACGAGCGAACCCGTCAGGCCACCAACACCTCTCGGGGACTTATAAGACTGCCCCACCTATTTTCGGTATCGATAGGCACTCACCCCCCTTCTAAAGTAGGAAGGGTCTACCCTAGAGTAGCCCCTATTCCATCTCGAACCGTTAATCTTTCCCAATAATACGAACTTCGCGCTCCAAGGTCACTCCAGCTGATTTTTCAACTGTCGCGATGACATGGGCAATCAAGTCTTCATAATCTTTAGCAGTACCATGATCGACGTTAATCATAAAGCCAGCATGCTTTTCAGAGACCTCCACACCACCAATTCGATGCCCTTTCAGTCCAGCTTCACTGATCAATTGACCCGCAAAGTGCCCGACTGGTCGTTTAAAGACCGAACCACAAGATGGATACTCAAGTGGTTGCTTAAGCTCACGCAAATGAGTCAAGCGAGCCATTTCTTGATCAATTTGATCGTAGTTGCCAGGTGCTAAAGCAAACTTGGCCGAAATCACCACAGCACCCGTCTCTTGGATCTTGGAATGACGATAACCAAAGGCCAATTCTTCTGCTGTTAAGGTTTTAATTTCTCCTTCTGGCGTCAAGACCTTACAAGATTGGAGAATATGGGCAATCTCGCCACCATAGGCACCAGCATTCATGTAAACAGCACCCCCAATGCTACCAGGAATCCCACAAGCAAATTCGAAGCCTGTCAAGCTATGGTAGCGGGCTACGTGAGTCACATCGATCAGCTTAGCACCTGCCTCTGCTTCAATCACGTACCCATTGACACGGACATCATGGAAATGATCAAACATGATCACAAAACCTTCAATCCCACCGTCACGGACGATAATATTCGAAGAATTCCCCAAGACCATCCAAGGAATTTCATGAGCATTGGCAAAGGTGACAATTCGTTTTAATTCATATTGATTGCGAGGAAAGGCCAAATAGTCTGCAGCCCCTCCAACCTTGGTATAGGTATATTGCTTGAGTGGCTCATTGAACAAAATCTCAATGCCAGCCAACTCCTCTTTGATTTGCTTTAAGATTTCCATCTCACAACTCTCTTCTATACGTTATCTTATCCATTATAACAAAAACCAGCCCACTTTTCGACTAAGAAGTAAAAAAACAGAAACAGCCAAAAGACCACTTCTGTTTTAATTTTTTTAAACAAGGGTTTATTAAATTAGCCAATCTTACGCGCAATGCCACGTGATTTTTGAGTAGACAAGGCTGAGCTAATCGCCCCCCATGCTCCAATACCAGTAAATACAGCCAGCAAGAGGAAGTTAATGTAATATTCTTGTGGAGCATCCCCATTTAAGACTGTCGCATTTACCGCATCAAAAGAATCAGCAAAGCTCAATTCATATTCATTCATAACATGTAGAGTATAGTCAAATTGGTGAACTAAAACAATGGTCAGCAACATCAGTACGGTTGAAATCACAGCACCTTTTTTACTAAATTTCTTTCCTAATAACTCATAGCCTTTGACAACGCAAACACCCAGAACCAAGCCAGCGATATACGATACATAGCCCATACGAGCGATAAAAAGTGCTACGGCTCCTCCAATAATGGCACCAATAAAGGCACCGACTGTTCCAATAAGGACATTTTCTTTCTGACTATTATATGAATCAGTATCAATCTTTAGTTGAGTACTTAGGTCTTTGAAGCAATCTTCGTTCATCAGGAAAAGTGAGTCATCGATTTGGTAGAGACCAACCGGTCCTTTTTCACCAGAGTAGCCACAGACAGTATAGAAGCCATTGGTTTGTAGGAATTGCAATATTTCGGTTAAAGATTGACGAATGTTTTCAATCGTCTTTGCTTTAGTCATTCCAGCTTTTACAGTGAAAGTTGTGACATATTGGTTGAGGCTAATGCTCTTCAAAACAGAAGAGTCTTTCACCAT
>CADFQU010000278.1 GCA_902836505.1 Streptococcaceae bacterium | reverse complement strand
AGAGTTTGAGGGAAATGAAAAAGAAGACAAGGGAAATCAGAATCAAACCACCGATGTTAAAGAGCCCATTCTTACCCTGCAAGAAATAGTTAGCTGGATAATAAGCCGTAAAGGCGAAAGGCACGATAAAACTGATCAACCAACGAAGGAGCGAATTGTAAATAGAAATAGGATATTTGGCAAAATCGTTGAACATATAGAAAATGTAAATCATGGCGCCTGACTGCTTGGTCCAAAATGCGATGCTGGCTGTCGCAATTTTCAAGGAAGTATAAATCAAGGTCGCAAAAGGAATACAAACTAGAAAAAGTAGGAATTTGGGAAGCGTCCAAGCAATGCTTGACACTGTTGTTCCCAATAGAATGCAACCGACCAAAAGTTCGCCCAAGGCATCAATCTGAAAGGTCTCAACGAGGATATGAAAGAGAGGATTGATAGGACGAGTCAGATACTTGTCAAACTCCCCTTTTCGAACTAGTCGTTGACCTAAAGCCCAGAGGTTGTCAAAAAAGAGATGGTCCAAGCCCTTGGGAATCAAGGAAAATCCATAGATAAAGGCAATTTCTTGAAAGGTCCAACCTTCTAGGGATGGGATGTGTTGAAAGATAACATTGAGAAACAAGAGGTTCAGCCCTTGAGTCAGAAAAACTCCCAAGACACCTACTACAAAATCCACCTTGTATTCCATGATTTGCTTGATGTATTGTCTGATGAAAATCAGATGCATGCGTTGAAATTTTTTCATACTAACCTCCTTGAATAGTGATAAATGACTGGACTCGTTTCCAAATCAACTGAGACAAGCCCACCATCACTATAAGCCAGAAAAACTGAAGCAAAAGTGCTTGAAGAATCTGACTGGCATCGTATTTCCCAACAATAATCATGACCGGAGTGTAAATTAAGGATGAAAAAGGCAAGAAGGAGAGAATAGCTGAAACCACCTTTGGAAAGAAAGCCAAGGGAATCAAACTTCCAGACATAAAAGCCACTATTGAAGTCTTGAGTAGATTGGAACCCCAAAGATTTTTAAACACAAAGGCTGAAAATCCAAAGCAGATATTAAAGAAAAAGTTAATCAGGTAGGCCAGCGTCAAGCTAAAAAGATAAAGGACAGTTAGTCCCAGCACTTCTACAATACCTTCCCCAGAAAGAATTTTCATCAAAACAATGACACTTAAAAATGGCAGTCCAACAGAGATAAAAATCAACCACTTGGAACCAAGTTCGGTAAAGAGATAAGAGGCCGCAAAATGCACTGGTCGCAACAAACGCATGATAATGGAACCATCCTTGACCTCTTCCCCAATCATAAAGGAGCTATCAGATCTGGTCAAAAGATTGGTCACAAAACTCATGATGTTGTAGAGGGTGATGTCTGCCATGCTGAAGCCCTGAATCAAAGGCTCCTGTGACGAATCAAAGACTGCCTTCCAGAGATAAAAGGCCACAAAAGCCCCCATGACATCTCCAATCCGATAGAGAATAAAGTTGACACGATAGGTAATCAACTCCTGAATCCCTGCATTGATAAAGGGTTTGTACCGTCTCCACAATTTGACCATCTTAGAGCTCCTTTCGGTAGAAGCGACGGATAATATCCTCAATATCCGTATCCACCATCTTCAAATCACGGACTTCAAAATCAGACAGAGTTTGCTTGATAATATCAGCTGACTGGTAGCGAGAACTATCGAATTCAATAGTCAGGCTATTTCCTTGCCTATCAATGGTCATATCAGGCAAGCCTTCATAATGAGAGACTAAATGACTTTGACCTGGTATCAGATCGAAGGAGAGAGTCTTCATCTTGCCAAAGGTTTCCTTGAGCTGGCTCACCGTTCCATCAAAAATCTCTTGCCCCTTATCAATCATAAGAATCCGATCACAGAGTTGCTCAATATCACTCAGGTCGTGAGTGGTCAAGAGAATAGTGGTCTCTTCCTCCTGATTGATCTGAGTGATAGCCCGACGAATGTTATCCTTGACCGACACATCCAAACCAATAGTCGGCTCATCTAAAAAGA
>CADFQU010000277.1 GCA_902836505.1 Streptococcaceae bacterium | reverse complement strand
CATGGTCGGTGTATTCAGCGCCATCATTCTCGATGCGCTTTTGAAGACTTCAACAACCCTGAAAAAGGTAGAACCATTGCAGCAACACAATATGCTGCAGGAGCTGACGTCATTTACCAAGCTGCTGGTGGTACAGGAGCTGGTGTCTTCAAGGAAGCAAAAGACTTGAACGAGAAGAAAAATGATGACGAAAAAGTTTGGGTTATTGGTGTAGACCGTGACCAAGTTGATGAAGGTAAATACACTTCAAAAGATGGTAAAGAATCTAACTTCGTATTGGCTTCTACTTTGAAACAAGTTGGTAAAACTGTTCAAGAAATCGCAACTCAAACTGCTGACGGTAAATTCCCAGGTGGAAAAGTGATCACATTTGGTTTGAAAGATGGTGGTGTTGATTTGACAACTTCTAATCTTTCAGAAGATGCTAAAAAAGCAGTAGAAGATGCTAAAAAACAAATTATTGATGGTAGTGTAAAAGCACCTGAGAAATAAAACCTTCCGGAAGCGATCCATCCTTCTTGGGTCGCTTTTTTATGAGGTGTTGGGACATTTTGTCTCAATAGAACTTACTAACTTGTTTAGCAGGTCCTACTGAAATAAAATATAGTTTTCTAGAAAGGAATATTCGAATGGCACACGAAAACGTCATTGAGATGCGTGAAATTACCAAAATCTTTGGTGAATTTGTCGCAAACGACAAAATCAACCTCGAATTGCGTAAAGGTGAAATTCATGCACTTCTTGGTGAAAATGGAGCTGGGAAATCAACCCTGATGAATATGTTGGCTGGTCTTTTGGAACCAACGAGCGGAGAAATTGTGGTCAATGGGAAGTCTGAAAAACTAGATTCTCCTTCTAAGGCTGCTTCTCTAGGGATCGGGATGGTTCACCAGCACTTCATGTTGGTAGAAGCTTTCACTGTTGCAGAAAATATCATTCTTGGTAGCGAAGTCACAAATAAAGGTGTATTAGATTTGAAAAAGGCTAATGCAGATATACTTGAGTTGTCAGAACGCTACGGCTTGGCTCTGGATCCTACAGCAAAAGTTGAAGATATTTCTGTTGGTGCTCAACAACGTGTAGAAATCTTGAAGACACTCTATCGCGGAGCTGATATTCTGATTTTCGACGAGCCTACTGCAGTGTTAACTCCTGCTGAAATTTTGGAGTTGATGGATATCATGAAAGCCCTTGTTAAAGAAGGGAAATCTATCATCCTCATCACCCACAAACTGGACGAAATTCGTGCGGTTGCGGACCGTGTCACAGTTATTCGTCGTGGGAAATCCATTCAAACCGTTGGCATCGAAGGTGCTACCAATAAAGATTTGGCGGAAATGATGGTTGGGCGGTCAGTTTCTTTCGTAACAGAAAAAGAAGAAGCGCAGCCTAAGGAAGTGGTACGGCAAATTTCTGACTTAGTCGTGAATGAAAACCGTGGTGTTCCTGCGGTCAAAGAGCTATCTCTTGATGTTCGCGCAGGCGAAATTGTCGGGATTGCAGGGATTGATGGCAATGGTCAGAGTGAATTGATCCAGGCTATTACCGGACTTCGCAAAGTCAAATCAGGTAGTATCAAAATTAAGGGACAAGAAGTCGTTGGCCTTTCCCCACGTAAGATTACTGAAATGAATGTCAGCCACGTGCCTGAAGATCGTCATCGTGATGGTCTTGTTCTCGAAATGATGCTTTCTGAAAACATCGCACTTCAAACTTACTACAAAGAACCACTTAGCAAAAATGGTGTCTTAAATTACAATCAAATCAATTCCTATGCCCGCAAGTTGATGGAAGAATTTGATGTTCGTGCAGCTAACGAGATTGTTCCAGCAAGTGCTCTATCAGGAGGAAATCAACAAAAGGCTATTATTGCTCGTGAAGTTGATCGTAATCCAGATTTGTTAATCGTTAGCCAACCGACACGTGGATTGGATGTTGGTGCGATTGAGTACATCCATAAACGTTTGATTAGTGAGCGTGATAAAGGAAAAGCCATCCTCGTTGTCAGCTTCGAATTAGATGAAATTCT
>CADFQU010000276.1 GCA_902836505.1 Streptococcaceae bacterium | reverse complement strand
GTAAAAGGCATCGTCCAGCCAGCCGGCCTGCTTCTTGATATTGCTGTAACCGTCTCGATTGTTCTCAAAGCCGATCACAATCATTGGATTCGGATCTTTTGTATTCAGTCTTCCCTCCATCTCTATAGAATCATCTTTATTGACTTTTATTTTTAAGAGACTCTGTTTTTTTCTGGAAAAGCGATGGAGCATTCGGATGGTTCCATTGAAACGGTGAATACTAGCTGAACTTCCAGGTACAAAGATGATCGGTCTGATTGGTGGTTTCTTCGACCCTTTTGGAAAATAAAAGGGCTTGCTATGGGAAGAAAACAATCTTACAAAGAGACGAATGAGTTGTTGAAATAGTTTTTTTAACATGTTTTCTCTAGTACTATTTTCTAAAAGAACCCGGAACAATGTCCCAGGCCCTTATTAGAAACGGTTATTTCCGTTTTTTCTTATTTTTGCGCATTTGTTTGGCCATTTTGTTCATAGCCCGTTTCATCATGAATTCGCCAGCTTTTCCTTTGAGACCACCACCGAACATTTGGCTCATATCAGGCATTCCAGCGCCTCCACCAAGAGCTGATAAGTCAGGCATCCCACCTTGTCCCATCATCCCTTCGAGGGCAGACATATCAGGCATTCCACCAGGCATGTTCTTCGGCAGATTATTTGGATTCAGCCCCATTTGTTTCATCATCTTGTTCATATCACCAGAGAGGACGCCTTGCATCATCTGTTTGGCTTGGTTAAAGTCTTTGATGAATTTGTTGACTTCGACAAAGCTGTTTCCTGAACCGGCAGCAATCCGACGGCGACGGCTAGGGTTCAAAAGATCTGGATTTTCGCGTTCAGCTGGGGTCATAGATGATACAATCGCGCGTTTACGAGCAATTTCTCGTTCGTCGACCTTGAGGTTCTTCATGGCTGGATTGTTGGCCATACCTGGAAGCATCTTGAGTAGATCTTCCATTGGTCCCATGTTTTGAACTTGGTCTAACTGATCGATGAAGTCGTTGAAGTCAAAGGTATTTTCCCGCATCTTCTCAGCGAGTTCAAGCGAGCGTTTCTCATCGTATTCTTGAGAAGCCTTCTCGATCAGTGTCAGCATGTCGCCCATACCGAGGATCCGACCGGACATGCGGTCTGGGTGGAAGGTTTCGATATCCGTGATTTTTTCACCAGTACCAGTGAACTTGATTGGTTTCCCAGTAATCTGACGGACAGAAAGGGCCGCACCACCACGAGTATCCCCGTCAATCTTAGTCAAGATGACACCAGTCACTTCGAGTTGTTCATTAAACTCACGCGCCACATTGGCCGCTTCTTGACCGATCATGGCATCCACAACCAAGAGGATTTCATTTGGCTCAGCCAGGGCTTTGACGTCACGCAATTCGCCCATGAGTTTCTCATCGATTTGCAGACGACCAGCCGTATCAATCAAGACATAGTCATTGTGGTTAGCTCTCGCCTGCTCTAAACCTTGACGGACGATCTCCACTGCAGGGACTTCTGTACCCAATGAGAAGACAGGGACATTGATCTGTTGACCAAGCGTCTTCAACTGGTCGATGGCAGCTGGACGATAGATATCGGCCGCAATCATCAAAGGACGTGCATTTTCTTCCTTGACCAATTTGTTAGCCAATTTCCCAGCAAAGGTTGTTTTACCAGCCCCTTGAAGACCGACCATCATGATAATGGTTGGAATTTTCGGAGATTTGATAATGTCTGCTGTCTCAGAACCCAAAATGGCCGTCAATTCTTCATCGACAATCTTCACGATTTGTTGGGCAGGGTTCAAGGTTTCAATGACCTCATGCCCTACGGCCCGCTCGCGGACACGCTTGATAAAATCCTTTACAACAGGCAGGGCTACGTCGGCCTCTAAGAGGGCTAGACGAATCTCTTTGGTTGCCTCTTGGACATCCGCTTCAGAGATTTTCCCTTTCTTGCGAAGATTTTTAAAGACGTTCTTTAAACGTTCGGTTAAACTTGCAAAGTCCATACTACTTCTGCGATTACAGGTATTTTAATCTTGGTTAGTCTCAGT
>CADFQU010000275.1 GCA_902836505.1 Streptococcaceae bacterium | reverse complement strand
AGTCCTAGCCTCTTAATTGTCTTTGGATTGTCGAGCAAGACGCAGTGGTTGAGTGCTCAAAGCACTGCTTTGAGGTGGCGGATAGAACTTGCGAAGCAAGTATCCTAAGTCTTTGTTCGCTTTTTAAGCTTCAAAGATGCCCTATGTTGACGGAAACTATGTTTCCTTTATCTGCAACCTTCAACAGTCTCCCAGACTGTTGAAGCTGTGCGGAGGTGGGACGACGAAATCGAATTCTAACGAATGACCGATTTCTGTCCCACTCTCTTTTTCATCCATTTCAATTAATCGCTATTTTGGTCTGACTAGTGTATAATAGTAAAAAAAGAAAGAGGTGTCTTATGGCTTCAAAAATGTTACACACTTGTTTACGAGTGGAGAATTTAGAAAAATCAATTGCCTTTTATGCAGATGCGTTTGGCTTTAAGGAATTGCGTCGCAAAGATTTTCCTGAATATAAATTTACGATCGTTTATCTTGGTTTAGAAGGGGATGACTATGAGTTGGAATTAACTTACAACTATGATCATGGTCCTTATGTTATTGGAGATGGTTTTGCTCACGTAGCCTTGAGTACACCAGACCTTGAAGCCCTTCATGCCGAGCATAAGGAAAAAGGTTATCAAGTAACAGATCCAAAAGGTTTGCCAGGAACACTTCCAAACTATTACTTTATTGTGGACCCAGATGGCTACAAAGTAGAAGTGATTCGTGAAAAGTCCTTATAATGGTAATCACATCACATAGGATAAAGAGCAGGTCAGAACTGACCTGTTCTTTTTTGTGTTTGATATTAGTACCTACTAAATGACAGGGGATAGGATAGCCCCCTAATTTCCTATTGCATTTTAGGATTTAATTTCTAGATTTGAGAGTTTTCTACTGTTTTTTAGTGATAAAATTGCTATAATAAGAATATGAAGAATTCCTACTTGAAAATGTTTATCCTCATTCTTCTAAACCTCCTTTTTATCGGAGGAATCTATCTAGCTTATCAGAAGATTGAGGAAGCACGCGCCATCAAAAATTATAATCAACAGTTTTCCAAAGCCATTCGGGAAGAAGAAGCAGTTGAAAAAGACAAAGATACCACCCTTCAAAAAGGAATGGTTGGTCAATCGTATGTTGCTGCTTACTACCCGAAAAATAATGAAGAACCTATCGCAGTGGTTAAAGAGAGAATTCTAGCGGATGTTGGTTCTCTTCCCCAAGAAGAGAAGAAGAACCAGCAAGCAAAAGAGCTCTTGTTCTACCATACCGAACGCTCAGAAGACCCATTTGTAGGGGTTCATCCTTATCAGGTGAAGAAGACCCAGTACAAGTGGAAAAACGGCAAGTTCATTAAAGATGGGATTGACAAACTACCTCTCCTCTATCTAACGGATGAGGGGACGGTCTTCCAATTTTCCCAATTGTTTATGGATGAAGATCTTGCCAAAGAAACCCTCTTAACTGAATTGCGTTCTCAGCTGGTCTTCCTACAGTTAGGAGAAGATCGAATTGAAGAGCTGATGCAAGCTGTCTCAGCAAGTGATATGGCAAGCTGGCAGTTCACCTACAATCAAGGTGTTCTTTCTATCACCCTTCCAGTCACTATTGAGGGCATGGAAACCTTCGATGTCCCCCTTTCGAAGCTCTATGATGTGATTGATTCTGCTCGCCTGAATCCTGGAGATCTTCAAGCTTATGAGGCCTACCAAACCCAACGACATGCTAAGATGGTTGCCTTGACTTTTGATGATGGTCCAGATCCAACGACGACCCCTCAAGCCCTGGATATCCTCAACAAGTACCATGTTAAGGCGACTTTCTTTATGCTTGGGAAAAATGTCTCGGCCTATCCGGAAGTGGCTAAACGGGTACGTCAGGAAGGACATGAAATTGGAATCCATACATGGAATCATCCTGTCTTAACCAAGTTGCCTTTAGAGGCTGCCCAAAAAGAAATCATGGATACCAAAGAAGTGATTCAAAAGGTGACTGGAGTGCAAACGAAGATTACTCGTCCACCTTATGGTTCGATTAATAGTGCCATTCAATATGCAGTGGATCAAGCCTTTAT
>CADFQU010000274.1 GCA_902836505.1 Streptococcaceae bacterium | reverse complement strand
ATCTTTTCCAAGAGAGACTTCTTCTAACTTCGTAGCGTAACCAGTTGGATTGCTTTCAGCTGGAACAGTCTTCAAGGCTTGTTCACGCGGAATATTTCCAAGACCAAGTTTAGCCATGTTTGGCACATTCAAACCAACTGCTTTTGAGATGTGTCCAAGTGTGTCAGATGCGCCGTCAGGCACACCAGCATTGACAAAGTTATTAGCATCTGGAGCTGCTCCGATCCCTACTGAATCCAAAACCACTAAATGCATACGATTAAATTTTGGCATATTGAATGTCTCCTTTTTAATTTAAACTGAATACAGTATAACACAAATTTTTGAAAATGTAACGCTTTCATATAAAATTTTATAAATAAGTTTTATATCCTCAGAAAAAAGGACAAAAAGCCCTTTTTAAAGTGATTTGCTAATGATTTTTGGACCTTCTAGTGTCCCTACGATGACTTTTGAAACCATTCCTAAGAAGAGACCATGGTCGACAACACCGACAGTGCGGTCCAACTCTTCTGCCAAGGCTTCAGCATCTGGGATCACTTTCAAATCCAAATCAATGATAAAGTTGCCTTGGTCGGTCACAAAGCGCTGGCCATCTTTTTCACGGTAAGCTGGTGAATAACCCTTCTTCTCAAAATGACGGAAAAGATTCTCTGCCCCGTATTGAACCACTTCTACCGGCAGTTTAAAGGCACCAAGCGTCTCCACTTGTTTTGACTCATCGACAATCCAGATGCAGTCTTTTGAGTTGGTCGCAACGATTTTCTCCATCAAGAGGGCACCGCCTCCACCTTTGATCCCATTCAAAGCTGGGTCTACTTCATCCGCACCATCTACAGTTAAGTCAACCACTTCGACATCATCGATCGCTTTTAGCGGAATTCCCAAGCCTTCTGCCTGCTCATATGTCACGCTTGAGGTCGTAACAGCTGTAATCTTCAAACCTTCTTCCTTGATACGACGCCCCAATTCAGCCACAAAATAATAAGCAGTTGACCCTGTACCAAGACCGACAATCATGCCGTCAGTAACAAACTCAGCCGCCTTAATCCCTACCTGTTCTTTTAGGTTTACCATCATAGACCTCCATTTCTATTCATATTTAGTATAGCATATTGGCCGACAGATTTCACTACTTAACTGAAAACCTTTTCAACTCCTCCTTCTAAAAGCAATATCTTGCCCCTCTTGCTAGTTTACGATAGAATAGAAGAGAATACACAGGAAAAGAGAAGATAGATGATTACTAGAGAATTTGACACCATTGCTGCTATCTCGACCCCTCTCGGTGAGGGAGCGATTGGGATTGTCCGCCTAAGCGGGACAGACAGCTTTAAAATCGCACAAAAGATCTTTAAGGGAAAAGACTTAACCAGCGTGGCCAGCCACACCCTCAACTACGGCCACATCGTGGATCCAGCTAAAGATGAGATTCTGGATGAAGTCATGGTTGGAGCCATGCGCTCGCCTAAGACCTTCACCCGTGAAGACATCATCGAGATTAACACTCACGGTGGGATTGCGGTAACCAACGAAATTCTGCAGTTGGTGATCCGGGAAGGAGCACGTCTTGCAGAGCCTGGTGAATTTACCAAGCGGGCATTCCTGAACGGTCGTGTCGATTTGACCCAGGCTGAGGCGGTCATGGATATTATCCGGGCCAAGACCGACAAGGCTATGAACATCGCAGTCAAACAGTTGGATGGATCCCTGTCTGATCTCATCAACAACACGCGCCAGGAGATCCTCAATACTCTGGCTCAAGTCGAAGTCAACATCGACTATCCTGAGTACGACGATGTAGAGGAAGCAACCACTGAGATCATCCGCGAAAAGACCACTGAGTTTGAAGCCCTCTTGACCAACCTCCTCAAGACAGCTCGCCGCGGAAAGATCCTTCGCGAGGGAATTTCTACTGCTATCATTGGGCGACCAAACGTCGGTAAATCCAGCCTTCTGAACAATCTTCTGCGCGAGGAAAAAGCCATCGTGACCGATATCGAAGGGACGACCCGTGACGTCATCGAAGAATATGTCAACATCAACGGAGTGCCACTCAAGTTGATTGATACTGCGGGT
>CADFQU010000273.1 GCA_902836505.1 Streptococcaceae bacterium | reverse complement strand
TACAGTCCTGCATTGTTAAACAAGCCATCGATCCTTTGAAAGTCTCGCTTGATTTCGCCTACAAATCGGTAAACATCCTCTAAGTTTGAGAAATCCGCCAGGTAACTAGAAACTCTGCCTCTCAAGGAAACTGCCCGAACTTCTTGAGTAGCCAATTCCAGTTTTTGGGGATTGCGACCATGGAGGATCACGTGGTGGCCTTCACTGGCTAATTTCTTTGCCAAATGTTTACCAATCCCATCCGTAGAACCTGTAATTAGAATAGTTTTGACCATCTTAGTCCTCCAAAAAAGCAATGAGTTCTTTTGAAAATTCCTCTGCGTATTGGAAGATCGAACCGTGGCCAGCTTTAGAATAAATCTTCAACTTGCTTCCAGCAATCTTCTCATGCATGTCATAAGAATTCTCAGTAGGTACCTGCATATCCTTGTCCCCGTTGACGATGAGGGTTGGTTGGGTGATAAATTTTAGGTCGTCTTGAGAATTTTTTCCCCAACGTTTAATGGCTTTGAGCTGGGTTAAAAATCCTGGAACATTCATCTCTTTGTCCGCAGATTCCTTGGTGCGCATCCCCATTCGTCCGAGAACTTTCAAGGCTTCGATTTTTCCTTGCTCGTCATGGTTATAGAAGATATAGCGTTTAGGATCGATTCGATCTACTAGACCTTTAAACATAAAGGTAAAAGTTTTTCCAGTAACCTTATCCATCTCTTTTCCACCTCGAGGTCCTGTTCCTGCCAAAATCAACCGATTGACTAAAGTAGGCTTGATTCGGATGATTTCTTGGGCAATCATGCCTCCCATAGAAAGGCCAAGAAGGTTGATCTTATCGTATCCTAGTGCTTGAATAAAGGCAATCGCCTGCTCTGCCATTCCAGGAATGGTTGGGGCCACTTTTCCTTGACTAGCACCGACACCAGGAAGGTCGACCACAATCACATGGTGTTTTTCAGCAATCAAGTCCAAGAGTTTAGGGTCCCAGTTATCCAAAGTAGCACCTAGGTGGACCAGCATGACGAGAGGGAGTTGAGATTTTCCTTTACTAAGTTCACGATAAGCGATTTGATTTCCGTCAACAGTGATGTATTGATTTTTAGTTGTAAGATATGACATTGTTTTTCCTTTTTATTTCTTAAAGCTGAGAACTGTTTTTCCACGTGAGCGACCATTAGCAACTTTGTCTAATGCGCTATTTACCTCTTCAAATGGATAAACTGTATCAATAGATGGTTTGGTTTCTAGTTTGCTAAAGAGGTCAGCTACCTCTTGTAATTGAGCACCGTTGCTTTCTACAAAGATGAAATGATAGTGGACACTATATTTTTCAGCCATCTTATCAAATTTTCGACCGACTAAGCCAAGAATCATCTGTTTCCATTTTGGCAGATTCATACGTTTGGCAAAGTCACCATTTGGCATAGCACGAAGGGAAACAAGATGCCCACGTTTTTTCATAATAGACATTTGTTTTTCAGTCTCAGCACCCCCAAGAGTATCGAGAACATAATCAACCTGGCTAACCGTTTTTGTATAATCCTCTGTTTTGTAATCGATAAAACGGTCTGCTCCTAGTTTTAAAACACGCTCAGCACTATCACCAGCACCATTGGTGATGACTGTCAAGCCTTTGGCCTTGGCAATTGGAATGGCCATGCCACCGACACCTCCAGTACCACCAGAGATAAAGATGGTTTTGCCAGCTTGAGCGCCCATGAGGTCTAAGGCTTGCATGATGGTTAAGGCAGTCAAAGGAACAGCAGCGGCTTCCTCGTCTGACAGATAGCCTGGAACCTTGGCAAGAGCCTGACTATCAACCGCTACGTATTCTGCAAAGGCACCGATGTGGTCGAGTGGCAAACGACCAAAAACTCGATCTCCAACTTTGAGATTTTTGACTTGTCTACCTGTCGCCTCAACGACACCGACCACTTCATTACCTGCAGTTTGAGGAAGTTTGTAAGGGACGACCATCTTGACTTCTCCTCGTGAAATCATATTATCCAGAGGATTAACCCCAGCTGCGGTAACTTTGACCAACACTTCTTTGTCTGTGATACTTGGTTTAGCGATTTCTGTGATGTTCAGTGTGA
>CADFQU010000272.1 GCA_902836505.1 Streptococcaceae bacterium | reverse complement strand
AAAAGGTTGGCAAAGTTATCGAAGTGAAATATGACAGGAGGAACCGACATGTCAGATTTATCAGATGCTATTTTGAACCAGGTAGTTCTTGAACTGAAAGAAGGCTTGGAGTCAATTTCGCAAGAGTAAAGTCTATCAGTTCTTCTATACAGCTGACTATGTGGATCATCATAACCGAACCTGGGATGCCCGCCATGAAGAGCGGACAGCTGATGCCATGACTTTTTTCACTATCGCTTTGACAATAGCAAAGGAACTAGAAAGGTAACTACAAGAATGGCAGTATATTTTTACGGCTGTATCACCATGGATGGCTACTTGGCAGACAGCCAGCACAGGATAGACTGGCTGCATCAGCTTGGTTCTGTAGAGGATACAGGCTATGATGACTTTTACAGGCAAATGGATATCACCATCATGGGCAAGCGGACCTTTGAGGAAATCCAAGATTTGCAAGATGTAGAAAGTTTTTATCAAGCTACGGAAAACTATGTCTTTACGCATGATAGGCATCTGCCTGTCAGCAATTACCAGCCAGTAGCTGGGGATGTGGTGGACTTTGTTCACCAGATTGACAAAGGCAAAAATGTCTTTGTGATTGGTGGTAATTCCTTGGTAGGACCGCTCTTGGATGCGGATCTTTTCGACCACCTCATTATTCAGATAGCGCCCCTTATCCTAGGAAAGGGGGTTCCCCTCTTTACCCAAGAGGAAGGGCAACGCTTTTACCAACTGGATAGCCTCAGACAATTTGGCCCTTTTGCAGAGCTGGTTTTCAGCCGAAAAAGTCAGAAATAGAGAAGGGAGTGGACCGCATGATTAAAATTTATGACACCATGTCTCGTGATTTGCGAGAATTTGTCCCAATCGAAGAAGGAAAGGTCCGCATGTATGTTTGTGGGCCAACTGTTTACAACTATATCCACGTTGGGAATGCCCGTTCAACGGTAGCCTTTGACACGATTCGTCGCTACTTCGAGTATCGGGGCTACGAAGTTGCCTACATTTCCAACTTTACAGATGTAGATGATAAGATCATCAACCGTGCCAAGGAAGAAGGTATTACGCCTCAGGAAGTGGCAGACAAGTACATAGTGGCTTTTCGTGAGGATGTGACGGCTTTGGGCGTTAAGCCTGCGACTCGTCATCCACGTGTGGTTGAGTTTATGGACGATATCATCCGGTTTGTCGCTGATTTGATCGGAAAAGGTTATGCCTACGAGAGCCAGGGAGATGTCTATTTCCGTGTGGAAAAATCCCACAACTATGCCAAATTGGCTAATAAAACCTTGGAAGACTTAGAGTTAGGTGCTTCAGGTCGGACAGACGAAGAGACGACTCGCAAGGAAAATCCAGTCGACTTTGCCCTTTGGAAAGCTGCCAAGCCGGGTGAAGTTTCTTGGGAAAGCCCTTGGGGACCTGGTCGTCCAGGTTGGCACATCGAGTGTTCGGTCATGTCTACTGAGATTTTGGGTGATACCATTGATATTCATGGGGGTGGAGCCGATCTCGAATTCCCGCACCATACCAATGAAATCGCTCAGTCAGAGGCTAAAACAGGCAAGACCTTTGCCAATTACTGGATGCACAATGGCTTTGTCAATATTGACAATGTCAAGATGTCCAAGTCCTTGGGCAACTTTATCACTGTGCATGATGCTCTCAAGACCATCGATGGCCAAGTGCTTCGCTTCTTCTTTGCGACCCAGCACTACCGCAAACCCATCAACTTCACAGAAAAAGCTGTGCGCGATGCGGAGACCAACCTCAAGTATTTGAAAAATACCTACGAGCAACCTTTCACAGGAGAAGTGGATCCAGCAGACTTGCAAAGCTTTGTGGACAAGTTTATCGCGGCGATGGATGAAGATATCAATGCGGCAAACGGAATCACCGTCGTCTTTGAATTGGCCAAATGGATCAACTCAGGACATTACAACCAAGATGTCAAGGAGGCCTTGGCAAAGATGTTAGAAGTCTTTGGAGTGGTCTTTGTCGAAGAAGTCTTGGATGAGGATATTGAAGTATTGATCGCTGAAGGCCAAGAAGTGCGGGTTCCAGAAGAGCAGAGTGGCGAAGGCACTGCAGAAACGTACCTGTCCGCA
>CADFQU010000271.1 GCA_902836505.1 Streptococcaceae bacterium | reverse complement strand
CTCTCAAAAGACTTCATTTTCGATCTGAAAAAAATTCTTAAATACGAGCGAGCGGTGGTCGCTTCACAAAGCCAGGACGACCAATCTCAATCTTATCAGACTGACCTGGAATCACATTTGGGCGAGAACCCCCACCTCCTACAATTTTTGCTAATTCTTTTTGACTACATTCTGTCATTTCATTTCCTCCAATTTGTATTTGTAACGTTACCTCCTGAGTCTATCATAGATTGGAGCCTTTGCCTTTTCATTCTTCTATACGGTTGCATTTTTCAGCTATGTGGGAGGGAAGGCATTTATTTCAGAAGGATTCACCTCCAAATCAAACGAAACGACCAACCATCAAAAAAACCATCGTCATCAGACGATGGTTTCTGTATTTCTTTGATTAGCCTAAGGACTTGACATAAGCATCTACTGCTACAATCGCTTGAGCAATATCAGATGCTTGTACCTTGAATGGCATTTGATGGATGGTTTCTCCTTCGATGGTAGCTTGTTGGCCAACCTTGAGAAGATCTTCGTAGCTTGCATTTTCAAGATGCATTTCTTTTAGAGTGGTTGGCATACCAATTTGTTGATAGAAACGAATATATTTGTTCAATTCTTCTTTTGGACGGTTTTCCAAGAACAATTGAACCAAGGTGCCATAGGCTACTTTTTCACCGTGAGTCAAATGGTGGATGTCCCCAGTGAGGGCCGTAAAGCCATTATGGATGGCATGAGCAGCAGCTAACCCACCACTTTCAAACCCGATACCACTGAGAAGGGTATTGGCTTCAATGATGTTTTCTAAAGCAGGAGTTACAACTTTGGCTTCACAAGCCGCCATGGCTTGGAGACCATCTGCAAATAAGATTTCTTCACAACGTTGAGCAATCGCGACACCCGCTAGAGTTTGGTGTTTGCCTAGCATGGTTTTTCCGTTGGCTTGCATTACCGCACGCGCTTCGACCCAAGTCGCTAACCCATCTGCGATACCAGAAGCAAGCAAACGTTTTGGTGCTTGAGAAATCACTTTACTATCTACCAAGACCAATTCTGGATTTTTAGAATAGAAGATGTAGCGAGCAAAGGCTCCCTCATCCGTATAGATAACTGACAAGGCTGAGACTGGAGCATCTGTTGAGGCAATGGTAGGAGCAATGACAACTGGTGATTGTAAAAGATCGGCAATAGCTTTTGCACTATCGATGGTCTTTCCGCCACCAAGTCCGATGACTAAGTCACAGCCATTTTCTTCTGCCAGACTGACCACACGATTGATTTCATTATCAGAAGCTTCGCCATTGAAGAACACTGGCAAGACTGTAAAGCCGTAGCGAAGGAGATACTTTTCAAAACGTTCTCCTACGATATCATAGACCACTGAATCACAGAGTAAAACGGGATGACTTCCCAGTTCTAAAATAGGTTTTGCATTTTCAAATAAAGCATTCTCACCTTGTATGTAACGAGATGGACTTGCAAAATTTCTCATACACTCCTCCTTTATCAAATTGTATTCTTTTGATGAACGGCTGACCAATCTGCCTCGAAGTCATCTACTGCTGTTGCAATAGAAGGCATTCCAAAAGCTGCTTCAAAGACATCTGCCCCTGCCGTAATTGCTTGTGTTCCTTCTTTAAATGCTCTATTAACTTGAGCCACATTTTTAAAGGAAGCTGCTAGAATTTTGCTTGATGAATGATTACGCTCTATGGCACTTGCTAACTGAGAAATAACCTGAGCTGAATCAATGTTTAAGTTTTCCATACGATTGTAATAAGGTGCTAAATAGTCGGCTCCTGCTTCAATCGCTAACAGTCCTTGAAAAACAGTATAGATTGCTGTTGCAGTAATTTTGTAACCCTCTGCTTTTAACACTTTAATTGCAGCAAGTCCTTCAGGTGTAACCGGGACTTTAATATAGGTATTTTCATCGCATTGTTCGCGAATTTTAGCCGCATCTTTTAAAATTCCTTCATAATCTTTTGCGACAACTTGAACATGGATGGAAGGAGAGTCCCCAATGATTTCTCGCACCTTATGGATACGATCAAAAAAATCAATGTCCCCTTCTTTTTTAGCAATTGTTGGGTTCGAAGTTACCCCAGCAAGGGGTAACACTCGTG
>CADFQU010000270.1 GCA_902836505.1 Streptococcaceae bacterium | reverse complement strand
GTATAGGCATTGACACCTGGAGCATCAAGAATCTTACGAAGGTGAACTTGGGCACGAGAAGTCCCTTGGTCGTAGTATGAGGCACCGACAATCATAACAGGTTTGCTTTCAAAAGGATGAACTTCATAAGAAAGCCATTCTAAAACAGATTTTAGTCCTGCTGAAATGGTGTGGTTGTGTTCAGGAGTTGCAATAATGACTCCATCGGCACGAGTGATTTTATTGTTAAGGAGACGCAATTGGAAGCTTTCGTCCCATTTTTCATCTTGGTTGAACATTGGAACTTCGTCGATTTCAAGAACTTCTAATTCAAATTTGATCTTAAAATGACGACGGATGAATTCCAAAAGTTTGCGGTTATATGATTGGTCGTAGTTAGATCCTACAAGTCCTACAAATTTCATGCTAGTATGTCTCCTATCTTACAAGTTTTCCCAGTCGAAGTCTTCTGCATCTTTGCGAAGCAATTCTTGAGCGTTGCGCAATTTTTCAGTCACTTTAACAAAGATACGGAAGTCATCAAAGATGGCATCCAATTTCTTGATGACATCAAGATCTACCAAGTCACCATTTTGATCAAATGCTTGAAGAGAGTGAGAAAGCAAGAATTCGTCTGGAAGGACAGTTGCTTTGATTTCTGGTGAGTTCAAGATTTGACGAAGTTGCAATTGAGCACGAGACGAACCAAGTGTACCATAAGAAGCACCTGTAATCATCACTGGTTTACTTAGCAATGGGTAGATGCCATAAGATAGCCAAGCGAGTGCACTCATTAAGACGGCAGGGATGGAATGATCATATTCCGGTGTTCCAATGATAACGCCATCAGCTTCCTCAATTTTAGTAGCGATCTCTAAGATAGCTTCAGGGACTTGCTTGTTGGCTGGCTTGTTGAAGACAGGGATATCTTTAATCTCAACTAACTCAATCTCTGCCTTGTCAGCAAAATGCTTTTGCATGTATTGAAGTAGTTGGCGGTTTGTTGAACGTTTGGAGTTTGTTCCAACGATCGCAATAAGTTTTGTCATGGAAATTCCTTTCTGAAAATAAAATTACAAATAATCATGAAGCCCACTAGTATAGGCGAGGCGACCTGACTGATAAACTAAAATAGCATCGATGCCAGGTAAGGTTTCAACAATCTTTAAAATGTCGGTCGGTTCTTCACCGAACAAGCGCGTTGTCCAAATTTCTCCGTCAACTGATCGATCAGAAATAATCGTAAGACTTGCCAGGTCCGTTTCGACAGGATAGCCGGTTTGAGGATCAAGAATATGATGGAAGGACTGGCCGTCTACATCGAGATGACGAACATATGTCCCTGATGTCACGACGGACTTATCAGTTACAGATAGAACTAGTAAATGTTCCCCTCTTGGAAGCTGGGGATTTTGAATCCCAATTCGCCAAGGACGATGACTGACAGGGTTTAACCCAAGAGTAAGAATATTTCCGCCCAAATCAATTAAAGCCTGCTCAATCCCCTGACTCCTGAGGTAACTAGCTAGTAAATCAGCACTAAATCCCTTAGCTAAAGCTCCTAGATCAATTTTCATCCCTTTTCTTTTGAGAAAAACAGTTTGATGATCTGGATCTAAGCAAATCTGATGAGGATCTATGATTTTCAAGGTTTGTTCAATTTCCCCTTTGTCAGGCTTCCTTGCATCAGAAAAACCAATTCTCCAAGTTTGGACAAGTGCACCAATTGCGATATTTAAATGGCTTCCTTGGGCCTGACTATGTCTGGTTCCTAGAGCAATCAGTGAAAAAAGATCAGGATGAACCTTTACGGGTTCAATGCCAGCCTTTCGATTGACCTCCATCAATTCAGAAGAAGGGTCATTGGCACTAAAGCGGTGCTCATAAGTTCGAAGGAGGGCAAAACAATTAGCCAGTATTTGGTCTGCTTGTTGATGAGAAATCGAAACGGTTATGGTGGAGCCCATTAGGCGTTCGGATCGACTAGTTAGTTCCACAAATAGTAAACCACCTTTCCAATATTCACCTACTTTAAGTTTAACAAAAAGAAAGCCATTTCACAATCCCTTTAAGCAAATTTGTTGACATTTTTCAAGGCTTGTGATTAAAGATTTGAAAAAAATATCACAAATTGTAAGCAAAATAATTGGAAACGATATCA
>CADFQU010000269.1 GCA_902836505.1 Streptococcaceae bacterium | reverse complement strand
AAAAACCTATCGTGGACACGGGACAGACCTTGCCCTTGTAGCTGGTATTTTGGGTATGGACACAGATGATCCAAGAATTCCCAATAGTCTTGAAATTGCTCATGAAAGAGGAATTCGAATCGTCTGGTCTATTCAAAAGGAGAGCAATGCTCCTCATCCAAATACGACGACCATCACGGTGAAAAATGAGCACAAAACCATCTCCGTCACAGGAATTTCCATTGGTGGGGGAAACATACAAGTTACCGAGTTAAATGGCTTTGCAATTTCTCTAAACATGAACACCCCAACTATTATTATTGTTCACCAAGACGTTCCTGGAATGATTGCCCATGTAACAGAAGCCCTTTCCCGCTATGATATCAATATCGCCCAAATGAACGTAACCCGCGAAAAAGCCGGCGAAAAGGCTATTATGATTATTGAAGTGGATTCTCGAAATTGTGACGAAGCGATTGAGTTAATCCGTCAAATTCCTCATTTACACAATGTGAATTTCTTTCAATAAGGAGACCCCATGTTTTATTCCATTACCGAACTAGTTGAACAAGCGACCCTCCACTATGAAGGAAATGTCGCAGAATTAATGATTGCAACTGAGTTTGAACTAACTGGTCGCGAGCGCGAAGAAGTTCTGACTCTTATGACTCGAAACCTCGAAGTCATGAAAGAATCCGTTTATCTTGGACTCAATGACCAACTTTCTCGAAGTGGCTTGACTGGAGGAGATGCTGCAAAACTAGATCGCTATATTCGATCTGGAAAAGCCCTCTCTGACTATACTGTCCTAACTGCTGCCAAAAATGCTATTGCTGTCAACGAACACAATGCAAAAATGGGCTTGGTCTGTGCTACTCCCACTGCTGGATCAGCTGGTTGCTTACCCGCTGTTCTTACTTCAGCCATCGAGAAACTCCATTTAGATAAACACCAACAATTGGAGTTCTTATTAGCTG
The DNA here is from genome assembly GCA_902836505.1 of Streptococcaceae bacterium. GTDB lineage: Bacteria > Bacillota > Bacilli > Lactobacillales > Streptococcaceae > Streptococcus. The sequence goes on along the minus strand of CADFQU010000269.1, from coordinate 1,194 downwards.
CAGGAGCCTTTGGACTGGTTATTGCCAACAATGCATCGATTTCAGGAGCCGAGGGAGGCTGTCAAGCCGAAGTGGGTTCCGCGGCAGCCATGAGTGCAGCTGCCTTGACGTTAGCTGCTGGGGGAAGCCCTTATCAAGCTAGCCAAGCCATTTGTTTCGTCATTAAAAATATGCTAGGCTTAATTTGTGATCCCGTTGCAGGACTGGTGGAGGTTCCTTGCGTTAAGCGAAATGCAATGGGAGCAAGTTATGCATATATCGCAGCAGATATGGCTTTGGCAGGAATCGAATCCAAAATCCCTGTTGATGAAGTCATTGATGCCATGTATCAGGTAGGATCAAGCCTACCAACTGCCTTTAGAGAAACGGCCGAAGGTGGTCTGGCAGCGACTCCAACTGGGAAACGGCTACAGCAAGAAATATTTGGAGAATAAGCTATGAAGTACATATTTTTCGACTTAGATGGAACCTTAGTCGATAGTTCTGAAGGTATTGAGACAACTTTTTTACATACTTTTAACGAACTGGGTGTTCCTGCACCTGATAAAAAAACGATTCGAACCTTTATGGGCCCTCCACTCGAGGTTACATTTACAAACCATGTTCCAAAAGAACTTGTCACAAAAGCTGTAGAAATCTATCGTACTTATTACAAAGAAACTGGCCAACAACAAACCTATCTCTACCCATCTATCAAAGAACTCCTTCATCAATTGAAGGGATTGGGTTATCACTTATTCATTACCACCTCTAAGAATCAGGAAGTGAGTCTCGAAATAGCCCATTCACTAGGAATTAGTGATTACTTTGAGGGGATTTATGGTTCTATCCCAGGATCTATGCACAAAGCTGATATCATTCATCGTGTACTGTTGGACCATCAAATCCCAAAAGAGGAAGCTTGCATCGTTGGGGATACTAAATTTGATATCATTGGAGGAAAATCCATTGGCATTCACACAATTGCAGTCAGTTGGGGGTTTGCACCTCTAGATCAATTAAAAGAGGAGACTCCTGACATCATCATAGACTCTCCCCTAGATTTACTCAGTCATTTAAGTTAATAAAAAAGGTTTACAAATTTGTAAACCTTTTTTACGTATAAAATCACGCATGGATAAGAGTAGCCATGCTTCAGCAAGGTTGACGAACACAGTTATTTTTCTTTACAAGTCTTTCCCATGCTTGTCAAGG
>CADFQU010000268.1 GCA_902836505.1 Streptococcaceae bacterium | reverse complement strand
AGTTGGTGAAGCCTGCCCGTTCTTCATCGGTAAAGCCTGGGGAACGACGGTTGCTGGCTGGATTAGCCAAGTCGATTTCCTTGTGAGCTACGTTGTAGTCTCCTGTTGCCAGAACTGGCTTTTGCTCGTCTAGTTCAGCTAAGTAGTCTGCATATTTGGCATCCCAGATTTGGCGTTCTTCTAAGCGTTTGAGCCCATCTCCAGCATTCGGAGTATAGACCTGGGTCACAAAGAAGTCATCAAATTCAAGAGTAATAATGCGACCTTCGAGGTCCATGGTAGAAGGAGCACCGATTTCTGGGAAGCTTACTATTGGTGTCAATTCTTTTTTGTAGAGGAACATGGTTCCTGCATATCCTTTACGAGCGGGTTCTACAGATGACCGCCAAGTGTTTTCATATCCAGGGAAAAGTTCTTCTAAGACCTCTAAGTGTTTTTTCGTTGGTCCTTTGGCAGATAATTTTGTTTCCTGAATGGCAATGATATCCGCATCCTCGGCTACCAAGGTTTGGAGGACGTCTTGCGAGAGCTTCGCGCGCGCAGAGTCACTCGTCAAGGCGGCATTCAATGAGTCAATATTCCATGAGATTAGTTTCATATCGTTTCCTTTACTAACTTTGTCGATGCTTCTATTATACCAAAAAATATCCAGTCTTCTGTTTCTTGTGATTTGAGGAAGGATCCGCTTTTTGGTGAAAAGATGTTTGTATTGTACACATGGTTAAAATGATGTTTGCTAATGAGCTAAGAATGAATGATTTTTATCTGGTCTAGAGACTCGCGTCTGAATGAAATGTGCTATAATGGAAGTTGAGTTTAAAATAGAAATATTCCTCAGGTTCCCTTGATAGGGGCTGGGGCTGAGAATCCAGATGAAAGGAGAGGTATGGCTCGAAAATCTAAACGTTCAAAAAAAGCGAATACGAAGGTGAGAAAATTTGATAATCGGTGGATTACTAGACGACTTTATTTGTTATTCAGTCTAGTCTGTACCCTCTTTTTGATTTTAATTGCTCGACTAGGGTATATGCAGATTACTCATCAAGGCTTTTATACACAAAAGTTGGCAAAAGATACCAAAAAACACTTGACAAGGGGTAGTCTCCGAGGGCAGATTTATGATGCTTCTGGTCAGCCACTGGTAGAGAATGTCGATAAGAAGGTCTTGTCTTTTACTCGGAGCAATAAATTTACTGCTGAAGAGATGCGTCAAACAGCACAGCTTCTCCTAAATTACGTAAGCGTGTCAAATCCTCAAGTCAGCAAGCGTCAAGAGATTGACTTTTATCTCGCAAACACAGAAGTCTACAAAGAAGTAGTGGACAAACTGCCGAAGGAGGAACGCATCGATACGGATGGTAACCCACTTCCAGAATCAAAAATCTACCAGTATGCGGTGGACAGTATTGACCCAGCTAAATTGGGCTATACGGATGAAGAAAAAAAGGCCATCTATCTCTTCAGCCAAATGAATGCGGTTGAAAACTTCGCCAGTGCTACGATTGTGACGGATCCGATGTCCGATGAACAAGTGACGACGGTCAAAGATCATTTAAAAGAATTTCCAGGATTTGAAGTAATCACGAGTTGGGATCGAAAAGTAGTCGATAGTCCTTTGGCTTCTATTGTTGGCAGTGTATCGACAGAACAAGCTGGCCTACCAGCTGAAGAAGCTGATGATTATTTGAAAAAAGGTTATTCCTTAAATGATCGCGTCGGAACTTCTTATTTAGAAAAACAATATGAGTCTGTCCTTCAAGGAGAACGGGTTGAAAAAGAAATCCATTTGGACAAGAATGGCAATGTCGAAAAGATCGAAACCCTCTCAAAAGGAAGCAAGGGAAATAATATCAAGCTGTCGATTGATTTGGATTTCCAAAGAGGAGTGGAAGACATCTTGAAGAAGTCCTTCCAGGCAGAATTAGCTGCTGGTAATGCGACCTACTCAGAAGGGGTCTATGCTGTTGCCTTGGATCCAAAAACGGGTAAAATCCTTGCCATGGCGGGGATGAAGCATGAAGCAGCTTCGCAAGATCTTACCCCTGATGCTTTAGGAACGGTGACCAATGTCTTTGTCCCAGGATCTGTCGTTAAAGCGGCTACCTTAACAGCAGGATGGGAAAATGGGGTGATTTCTGGGAACCAAGTCTTGTTGGATCAACC
>CADFQU010000267.1 GCA_902836505.1 Streptococcaceae bacterium | reverse complement strand
GGATGAGAAAACCCGAGTAATATAGGGTGTAGTAATGACTGGTAAAACGATTACTAACAGCTGATAAGAAAGATTATATAAATAATTTTTTAATACTTTCACAAGGAGTTCCTCGTTGTAGATTTCTTCGATTCAAATTCAATAACTGGCAAGGTTGCAAATAGAGTAAACATAAAAATATTATAAGACGGGCGAACCCAGAAGGCCTCAAACATACAGTTGACTGCTATTAAGGATAAGGCCGTCAATAGCAAATAATTCTTTTTGCGATAAAGTGACCAAGACCTAACTATGTATAACACGACCAATAATAGAACTGGAATCATCCCATAGGTAAAGAGCATCTGAACGTAGGAAGAGTCTACATAGTCGTAGCTCAAAACGGATTCTGTACGCCCCCCATAACCGACAAATGATATGCCCCGAATCCCAAACCACTGCACTGCATATTTTTTTAGTGCCTCATGTCCTAGGTGTAATCTCATACTAAAAAAATTGTTTAGAGCCACATACATTGGATGAGACCAGGTAAATTTAGAAGAGAGATAAATCATTACTGAAGACGCTATACCAGCCGATAAAGGAAGTAAAGCAAAAAGCCGTCGCTGTTTATCATTTCGGAAATAAAAGTACAGAAAAATGAGCGCCATTACAGTAATAGAAGCGGCATTAAGCCTCGCATCGCAATATCGAATAATGAAATAAGCCAGACCAAATCCTAAGGCAGTCCGTAAAACAATGAATTTCTTTCTAAAGATATACGATATAGCTGTATATAGATAAAAACAGTGAGAAGCAAAATCAGTTGGATAAATAAAGCCAAATGAATTTCGAACAACGACTCCCGCAGATCGTGATTGGACAAATTGCAAGTTTGGAATAGCACCAATCACGGCCAAGAGCACTATCAATACAAGAAAAAACAAGGCTACAACAGAGTATATTTTAAGTACACTTTCCATCTCAGCCTTGTAAAGAAAGACAAGCAGAAACATATACATCAATGCATTAAGATTCCCAGTCTTATAGTAAACCATCCCCCCGGCAAAAAGAAGAATTGGTGCAAAGATGAGATAGCTTATAGAGTAGTGATGAATATAAGCAAATCGCATAGCAAGTAACAGGACCGCAAAAAAAGGAACTACATTAGGAATATTAGGTAAAACAGGAGCTAACATAGACGTATTGATCATATCTATGGAGACAACCACTATTAAAACTGCTGCAATTAGCAATTTATCACGTTCTAACTTTAACATTTTCTTTTTCCTTTTCTTCTTTCATCCCTAACTCTTACTTAGGATTTTTTTAACTTTTTAAATTGATAATAGAGCCGCGGATACTTAGTAATTAAAACATAGAGGATCCTACGTTTCTTGCTAACTCTAGAATTCTTCAAAACAAGTGGCAAATAAGGCCTGGTTTTCTCCTGAAGTCTCTTGAATTCTACTGAATCCCCATCCTTAATCATCGTAAAGATAAGAAGACTTCCTGTAAAGAAGCGTGAAATGATAGCTTCTTGGAGTTCTGAACTCTCAGGATAGGTTGCATTCACAACCTCTTTTAAATGATCAATTGCTTCGTAAAACTCGTATTGTTTTGGCGTGAAAGCCGAGGCAGTAATGCTACCAGGTCTATGGTAATAATGGTAAATCGGAAGATGGTACAAGGCCACGGATTGGGCTTGGTTGAGATGCTCACTGATAACATAGAGGTCTTCGTAGATGCGCCCCTTGGGGAAGGGAGCTTTCTCAAGAAGTTCTTTCCGATAGAGTTTCCCACAAGCAGAGACCGTGACAAGGTCTCCATAAAGCATCTCAGTCAGAGCCTTTGCCTTGTCATAGACCTTAACTTGGTCTAAATCAAGCTGATCCAAGTGAAAATTTTGAAAACGATGATAGTGAGCTGTTGGCTCTACTTTGCCACTCACCATATCTGCTTGGGTACGACTTTGTAGCTCTGCTAGCAGTTCCAAGGCGCAGGGTTCCAGATAGTCGTCTGGATCTAGGAAAGTAATCCAGTCGCCCTTGGCTTTCAAGACCCCATAGTTCCGAGCATCAGACAAGCCACCGTTGACCTTATGGTAGCTAGTCACCCAATCATATTGCTGGGCATACTGGTCACACAAGTGTCCTGAGCCATCACTCGAGCCGTCATCAATCAAG
>CADFQU010000266.1 GCA_902836505.1 Streptococcaceae bacterium | reverse complement strand
CTCGGTTATCAATGCTGGATAAGACAGCGATTTGCTCTTGTAGATAAGCGTCATCAGGATACTTGTCAGAGATCTGGTCAAAAATCTGACTGCGAACAATGTAGTCAGAGTACATATGGAGCTTCATCTCATAGTCTTCCAGAATCTTTTCAGTTCGTTTGATATTATCATACACAGCTTGACGACTCACCCCGAACTCTTCAGCAATCTCAGCCAAGCTGTAGTCATCTGCATAATAGAGCTCGATATAGTTCATCTGCTTGTCTGTCAAAAGTGCTGCGTAAAACTCAAAGAGAGCATTCATTCGGTTGGTTTTCTCAATTTCCATACCTTTCATTATATCAAAAAAGCCCACTAAAGACTAGCGGGACTTACCTATTTTGACACACCATGAACAAGGAGGTCAGATTCCAAATTGTTTAAAACAAAATCGCTGTTTCCTAGCAAAAGACTCCTGAGAATTACGTAATATAAATTATGTAAATCTAATTATTTTCTAGATAAAATTCAAAGCGCTCGCCAACATATTGACTTTTTACATACTCAAAAGCGGTTCAATTATAAAAATAAGAAATCTGAGTCAAACCAAGGATGGCCTGCCCTTTGGGAATTTCCAGATATTCAGCTATCTTTTCTTTGGCCAAGCGTGCGTAGATGGTTTGTTGAGATTTCCCGATACGATAGCCGTGTTTTTCCAAGGTTTGGAAGAAATGACTGGTCACTTCTTCTTTTTTGAAGTTCTTGATAAATTTCTCTGGGATGGAGGTAACTTCATAAACAACTGGTACACCATCCGCATAACGAACCCGTTCCATTCGAACGATGGTTTCGGTCTTGTCGATACCAAGCTTATCTACTTCTTGAAGGCTAGGAATGGTTCGTTTGTAGGAAATAACCTGTGTCGAAGGTATCTTTCCTTGGGCCTTCATGATTTCAGTAAAACTAGTCGTCCCTCGCATCTTTTCCTGGACGCGCGTACTAGCGACAAAGGTACCACTACCAACACGGCGCTCCAGTACTCCTTCTTCTAACAAGAGTGTAATGGCTTGACGGAGGGTCATCCGACTAACCTTGAACTTCTCAGCCAAGTCCCGCTCGCTAGGGAGGCGCTGTCCAATTTTCCAGATTTTCTGGTCAATTTCGGCTTTAATTTGATCGTGAATTTGTATGTAAGCTGGAATCATCTTGCTACTCTTTCTGTGTGTTATACCCTATTGTAGCGCAATTTTGTTAATTCTTCAATCCTAGTCAGTCTTGATTGGTAATGAAGGGGCTTTTGTGTTAGAATAGAGGAAAAGAATTTTCTAGAAGAAGGGGAAAAGATGACAAACCTATCAACTGATTTGCATGATGTTGAAAAAATCATCGTGCTTGACTACGGTAGCCAGTACAATCAGCTCATCTCTCGTCGTATTCGTGAGATTGGTGTCTTTTCAGAATTGAAGAGCCACAAGATTACTGCAGCTGAAGTGCGTGAAATCAATCCAGTTGGGATCGTCCTTTCAGGCGGACCAAACTCAGTGTATGAAGAAGGATCTTTCGATATTGATCCAGAGATTTTTGAACTTGGAATTCCAATTTTGGGGATCTGCTACGGTATGCAGTTATTGACTCATAAGCTTGGTGGGAAGGTTGTTCCTGCAGGCGATGCTGGTAACCGTGAATATGGTCAATCTGAACTGACTTTGACAGAATCTTCTGCTCTTTTTGCCGGCACACCAGATAAACAATTGGTCTTGATGAGCCATGGAGATGCTGTTACAGAAATTCCTGCTGACTTTGTCCGTACTGGTACTTCTGCTGACTGTCCTTATGCTTCGATTGAAAACCCAGACAAGAAAATCTACGGTATCCAATTCCACCCTGAAGTTCGGCACTCAGTTCATGGCTATGATATCCTTCGTAACTTTGCCTTGAATATCTGTGGTGCCAAAGGCGATTGGACCATGGATAACTTTATCGAGATGCAAATCAAACAAATCCGTGAGACAGTAGGAGACAAACGTGTTCTTCTTGGTCTTTCAGGCGGGGTTGACTCTTCTGTTGTTGGTGTTCTCCTTCAAAAAGCAATTGGCGATCAATTGATCTGTATCTTTGTAGACCACGGTCTTCTCCGTAAAGGGGAAGCTGATCATGTTATGGAAAAGCTGGATGATAAGGTTAGTA
>CADFQU010000265.1 GCA_902836505.1 Streptococcaceae bacterium | reverse complement strand
GCTGGTGCTTCGATTTTGTTTTCAATACCGTGCAAACCAACTTCCAAAAGAACAGCCATAGCGATGTATGGGTTAGCCATCGGATCTACGGAACGCAATTCCAGACGTGTTCCCATACCGCGTGAAGCTGGTACACGGACCAATGGGGAACGGTTGCGGCCAGCCCAAGCGATGTAAACAGGAGCTTCATAGCCTGGAACCAAACGTTTGTAGGAGTTAACTGTTGGGTTCATGATGGCTGTGTAGTTGTAGGCGTGCTTGATCAAACCGCCAAGGAAGTGATAAGCTGTTTCTGACAACTGCATTCCTTTTGGATCATTTGGATCAAAGAAGGCATTGTTTCCTTCCGCATCAAACAAGGACATATTACAGTGCATACCGGAACCAGCGATCCCAAATTTTGGCTTAGCCATAAAGGTTGCGTACAAACCATGTTTGCGAGCAATGGTTTTGACAACGAGTTTAAAGATTTGAATCTTGTCACAAGCACGAAGCACTTCATCGTACTTAAAGTCAATTTCATGCTGACCTACAGCCACTTCATGGTGACTGGCTTCTACTTCAAATCCCATTTGGGTCAAGACATTAACGATCTCACGGCGAGTGTTATCAGCAAGGTCTGTAGGCGCCAAGTCAAAATAGCCACCCTTGTCATTCACTTCAAGAGTTGGATCCCCATTTTCATCGAGCTTAAAGAGGAAGAACTCTGGCTCTGGTCCAAGGTTGAAAGATTTGAAGCCAACTTCTTCCATGTGATGAAGGGCACGTTTGAGGTTCCCACGTGGGTCTCCTGCAAAAGGTTCTCCTTCTGTTGTATAGACATCACAAATCAATCCTGCAACACTACCGTTCTCATCTCCCCAAGGGAAAACCGTCCAAGAGTCCAAGTCTGGATAGAGATACATATCAGATTCATTAATCCGAACAAACCCTTCGATAGAAGATCCATCAAACATGGCCTTGTTTGAGAGAACCTTTTCCAACTGTTCATCTGTCGCTGGAATTTCAACGTTTTTCATGGTCCCTAAGATATCTGAGAACATCAACCGAATAAAGGTTACATTTTTTTCTTTGACTTCGCGACGAATATCTTCAACAGTAATTGACATGTGTGTCTCCTTATGAGTATAGCATTAAGCAAAAAGAATGATCAGCGTAACTGACCATATGACGATGAGGTCGTATGAAAGCGACTTTGCTGAAGAATGTCGCGGTGAAGAGCCTTTCGAACTTCCTTCTCGCTGACAACCTTGGCAGCTTGACGTTTAGCTTCTTTCTCAGCAATCCGTTTTTTAATTCCTGCGATATTGAGACCTTCCGACAGGTAATCCTTGATTTCCAACAGGCGATCCATATCGTTAAGAGAAAACATCCGACGGTTGCCTTCTGTTCGATCCGGAGTAATGAGTTGTTGATCTTCGTAGTAGCGAATTTGACGAGCTGTTAAATCTGTCAATTTCATAACACTACCAATCGGAAAGACCGCTAACGTTCGTCTTAATTCCTTTTCTTTCATACAAGACCCCCTTTCTATTCTATTATAACGCAAAAAAAACCGATGTCAAGATTAAAATGTCACATAATCTCACATGGTTTTTTTTCTTTCTTTTATAAAGTCCCGAATCCGATCCACATCTGAATTGACTAAAATCGCAACGAAGACTCCGATAAAGGTTTCAAAGATGCGGGCAAAAACATAGAGGAAAGTTTCTCCCGTAGGAATGGAGAGGGTGATAATCAACATGGCTGAAACACCACCGATGATTCCAGCTTTGTTGTTCATGGCGACATTTGTCATAATGGTTAACATGGTCGCAATGGGCACAAAAATCAGGGTGACCCAAAAAGCATCGTGGAAGAGGATCTTGATCATAAAGAAAAGTAGAGCATAAAAACCACCGATGCTATTGCCCATCACACGCGAAGCACCAAAGTGAATACTCTTATCAAAATCTTCTCTCAAGCTAAAGACAGCTGTTAGAGCCCCAATCTGCAAGCCCCTCCATCCAAAGATACCAAAAATCAATAGAACCAGAAAAACGGCTATCCCTGTTTTGAAGGTCCGCATTCCCAATCGAAATTTGGAACGGTCAAATTTATGTCGTTTAAAGTAATCCATTGTCCCCTATCTTTCTATATCTTTTATTCTAACATATTTCTAGAAAGGTT
>CADFQU010000264.1 GCA_902836505.1 Streptococcaceae bacterium | reverse complement strand
AGTGTCTTTTGTTTCTCTAACTTTTGCAACTGTTGCTCATATTGTTTAGATGAAGGATTCAGCAAGGAAATCTTCTGGTCTAAGTAAGCGAGTGCATCAGCTGTATTGATTTCAGCAATGAGAAATTCTGCATTTTTCCCAAAGGTATCATAGAGATCGTAGTAGTAGTCTAGACTCTTATCTTCAAAACCTTGACGTTTTCCAGTTTCCTCAATAATTTGTTTAAACTGAGGGATTTCATCTCTACTAATATTTCGGATGGAAATGTCATAGTTGAGGGCAGTTGTAATATTACGACTACAGTTCTTGTTGAAGGATTTTAGGAGAGATTTGGCATCAAAATCAGTGAGGTCCTTCAGATAATGCCAAACAGGCTCTCCTCCAGGATAGCCCACTTGTAAGCCATCAAATTGATAGCCAAGATCCAGTAATGATTGGAGAAGCTGTTTTTGCTCTTCTTCAGTCGGATTGCCATTGCTATCGAAAACTTGATAGTGGTCATAGGGTTTTAAAATGAATTCGATACCACCATTTTCTTTTACATAAGCCTGTAATGCTTTGTAAAAATCTGGTAGGTAACGAGTATCCGTAACGATTGGCCCACTATTGATTTCGTAATGCAGGCCTCCCGTCATAGGTAGGCTGTATAAAATGGCAGAGATAGCTAATGTTCCTTGCTCTTCCCATCCAATATGATGAATAGTTGCGCCTCTTTTTTGAAGCAAATCAGCCATTTCAATACTCTGTAAAAAAGAGTGATTGGAAGTAGTAAGAGAGTGTTGGTAAAAATCTTCCCTACTAATAATCTTGAATGTCATAGGTCACCTTACTGTTTATTTCTTAGTTTTTTTCGTAATTGATAGGCCTTGTTAACAAGGGGATAAAGCATGCTAGTTGGGAGGTTGAATTCGCCAACAAATTCTTCAATCATTGGATTAAATTTTGACTTGAAGTGGTAGAGTCCTCCATCTAACTTGTTCTCAACTCCCCCCATATTTTGCCAAGTAGCTCCACGGTCAAAGGCATGCTGGGCTGTTTCATACCAAGTCAAAATAGCTGGTTGATAGCGGCGGAAGTTCTCATCCATTCCTGCATAGACATTCTCTGAAGTGCCTCCAAATTCAAGAGTTAAAGTTCCAGAAAGAGAAACAATCTCTTGGCCTGCTTTTAGCTCTTGATGGAGAAATTGGATTTCTTCTTCCAAGCGTTCTTTTTCTTGACGGTTATTATCGATCTTGCCTGGTTTTGTTTTTTCGTTGAAACGACTAGCTTCTGCTTGGTTTTTTTCAAGCTGTTCTTTGAGTGAAGCAAGACGCTCAGCCAAGTTAATTCTTGATAGAGTGATGTATGATTGTCCTGCATAGGTTGTTAGCAGTTTCTCATAATAGTCTCTTCCACGAAGATGGATGCCTTTTCGCGCTTCTGTCTTTTTCATCAGAGCTGCAAATTCGTCTAAGAGTTCAGTGCCTCCAAAGATGACTTCAACTCCTTTATTTCGAGCAGTCCGAATGGCTTGCTTGGTGGATTTGGACAGTTGGTCCTCAGTTAAGTATTCCTTATAGATATTGGCCTGGAAACGTGGTTGAATGGTTTCTCCCATGTCTTCTGTCCGTCCAACCCATTCCACTCCAGATTCTTTTAAGGATTGGATAATCGCTAAAGTAGCCTCTTGATCTTTTACATCTTGGCCGATTAATCCTTTTCTCAGGAAAAGAGAAGGATCAAATTTGGCAAAGACAGCACGCTTGCTTCTAGCATATGTTTTGATGGATTGGAGCATGAAGTCTATTAATTCGCTGTTTTGGTAATCCATAATAGGTCCACGCGGGATATAGAGCATGGTAAAACCAAGTGGTAGGGGTTGGATTAAAATACTTGCGACAGCGACTAGTTTGTGATCTTGGTAAACGCCAAGGCGCTCATTGCCCCAGTTGTCTTTGATCTTTGCCCAATCGGAGCTCTGAAGCAAATTGGTTTGGGGGCTAGTTTTAACGAATTCATCATGTTCTTCTGCAGTAATGCCGATTTTGTAAGTATACATTAATGGAGTACCCACTTTCTAAGGGCGTAAGCAACACCCGACTCATCGTTGGATCGCGTAACAACTTTAGCAATCTCTTTTAATTCAGGACTAGCGTTGTCCATCGCGACTGGGAAACCAGCAACTTCTAGCATGGCC
>CADFQU010000263.1 GCA_902836505.1 Streptococcaceae bacterium | reverse complement strand
ATTTCCGTTTCAGGACAGGTAATAATTTCCTGGGTCATTTTTTCATGATCAGTATTAAATAGCCCTTCAAAGGTATGCGAATAAGCGCCGTGTCCGATATCATGGAGCAAGGCGGCAACCATGGTAAGAAGGGATTCGCTCGAGTCCCATTGGTCAGTGTATTTCTCATCAAAGATCGATAGGATGCGACGAGCGATTTCATAGGCTCCTAGACAGTGCGAAAAACGACTATGCTCGCCCCCATGAAAGGTAAACCCAGAGGTTCCCAACTGTTTGATGCGACGTAGTCGTTGAAATTCTTTTGTATTAATGAGCTTGTAAATGACTGGGTGATCCACGTGGATATAGTTGTGCACAGGATCCCGAAATACTTTTTCATTCATGCCTCTATTATAGCAGAAAACGGCCTAAATTGGTATTGAGAGATGGTTGCAATAGGAAAAAGAAAGAAGTTTTTGGTAAAATAATGGAAAGAGGGAAAGGATGGGAACTTTTGAAAATTAGAATACAAAATCAGATTCAATTTGATGATCAAATCGAAGTGATGGATCAATATTACGAAGGGGAGTGGAAGGAAAAGGGTGGCTATCACTATCTGCTTTACGTCAACGAAGAAGGAGAGAAAGTAGCCTTGAAATTTCATGATCAAGAATTGACTATGACTCGCTTCTCAACTCCAAAATCCATCATGAAATTTATAGCTTCTGAGAAAGGTCATGCGCTCATTCCAACTCCCCTGGGCATGCAGCAGTTTGTGATTGATACTCAGGAATATAGATTGGAGCAAAATAAGCTTGGCTTGTCCTATCAGTTGTTGACGACGGATGAAAGTCAGCAATTCGCTACCTATCGCTTAGAATTGACTTGGGAAGACTAGTTTATCAGTAGTTTTTCTTGATTTTTTTACGAGTTGTGGTATAATGAAACCACTCAAGGGAGTAGCTGGCGGATTTCCCGCGATAGTGTCGTCATTCCGAATTATTTCCGGCACTATATTAAACAGCGAGACTTGTTTTTTTAAAAAACAGGTCTCTTTTTTTGTAAAAAGAGGCCAAAAAGGAGGAGACTGTTTTGTCAAAAGAACAAAATAAAGACTTGTTTTACACACAAACCGCAGAAGAAGTCCTAAAGAAATTGGACTCATCTATCGAAGGTTTGTCAACTGCTCAAGCTCAAGAACGCTTAGCGACTTATGGTCGTAATGAGTTGGAAGAGGGTGAGAAACGTAGCCTACTAGCTAAATTCCTTGATCAATTTAAGGATTTGATGATTATCATCTTGCTTGCGGCAGCGGCACTTTCTGTGATTACAGAAGGAATGGACGGTCTAACGGATGCTATTATCATCTTGGCCGTTGTTGTCTTGAATGCTGCCTTTGGGGTATACCAAGAAGGGCAAGCAGAAGCAGCCATTGAAGCTCTGAAAAATATGTCTAGCCCGATGGCCCGTGTTCGTCGTGATGGTCATGTTATTGAAATTGACTCGAAAGAATTGGTACCTGGAGATATCGTCTTGCTTGAAGCTGGAGATGTGGTGCCTGCCGATATGCGTTTGCTTGAAGCGGCGTCTCTTAAAATCGAAGAAGCAGCTCTTACAGGGGAGTCTGTCCCAGTTGAAAAAGATGTGACAGGACTTGTTGAAGCAGATGCTGGTATCGGAGATCGTGTTAACATGGGTTACCAAAACTCAAATGTAACTTACGGTCGTGGTATTGGTGTCGTGACCAACACTGGTATGTATACAGAAGTTGGTAAGATTGCGGATATGTTGGCTAATGCCGACGAGACAGAGACACCATTGAAGCAAAGCCTGGAACAATTATCTAAGGCCTTGACTTACTTAATCATTGTGATTGCAGTGATTACCTTCTTGGTTGGTGTCTTTGTTCGTGGGGAACATCCATTAGAAGGCTTGATGGTGGCGGTTGCCCTTGCAGTAGCGGCTATTCCAGAAGGGCTTCCTGCCATTGTAACTATCGTTCTATCTTTGGGAACTACAACCCTTGCAAAACGTAATTCGATTGTCCGCAAATTGCCAGCGGTTGAAACTCTTGGTTCAACAGAAATCATCGCATCTGATAAAACAGGTACCTTGACTATGAACCAAATGACGGTTGAGAAAGTTTATACCAACGGTCAATTGCAAAGCTCGGCATCTGAAATTGCTGTTAGCAATAATACCC
>CADFQU010000262.1 GCA_902836505.1 Streptococcaceae bacterium | reverse complement strand
CAACCACACTATTTCTGCTTCACTTAAGTCAGTCCTTGAATGGCTTTCATACGAAGTTCATCCATTTGAAAACAAACCAGTAATGATTGTGGGTGCTTCATACTACGATCAAGGAACTTCACGTGCTCAAGTTCACCTTCGTAAAATTCTTGATGCACCAGGAGTAAATGCCTACACATTACCAGGTAATGAGTTCCTTCTTGGAAAAGCCAAAGAAGCTTTTGATGCAAAAGGAAATATTATTAACGAAGGAACTGTTAAATTCCTTGAAACTTGCTTAGATAACTTTGTCAAATACGTAGGAGTCGTTTCTAAATTGAAAAAACCAAAACCAATTGAACCAGAAGACTTGGATTGCGGAAAACCAATCGCTACTACTATCACTGAGGTTGATCCAGATGATCCAGATTGGGTAGAAAAAGTTGCAGAAATTACAGGAGCTGTATCAGGTGATACTTATGTCAAATTGGACCATGGTATCCTGACTGTTAACCAAATCGATATGTTCCTAAAAGCTATGCCTTTTGAATTGACATACGCTGATGATAACAATCAATTCCTCTACTACAACAACGCTCACCAAGATCCAGAGACCATGTTTGCCAAACGCGTGCCACCTCAATCTGGTAGCCGGATGTCAACTGTTCACGGTTCACTTCCACCAGCACGTATGAAAAACGTTGAATGGGTCATCGGTACTCTTCGCAATGGAAACCAGGAATATGTTCGTACCATTGTTCCAGGATCTCCTGAAGGCGTGATCAATACTCACAACTACCAAGCCATGTACTATCCAGATGGTTCCTATGCTGGTATCAATGAGATCGTCTTCAACTTCCAGCCATGGTTGGACTGGTATCTTCAAACCACAGGTCAACGCCTTGTAGGTGGTAGCGGACCATTCGCTCCTGCTGGTGGTCATGGGGATGCAGATGCAACTTCAGGTGCTTCAGATGCTGGAGGACACGGTGACGGAGCTGCTGATGCTACATCTGGTGCAAGCAACTAATAAAAAAATGAAGCTTTACGCTTCATTTTTTTATTTCAACTCTTTGATAATCTTCTTGGCATCTTCGTTTGAAATAGCCCCTAATTGAACATGTCCAATCTTTCCTTGTCTATCGATAAAGACTTCCGTAGGGATTGAACGAACTTGGTAATTCATAAAGGCAGATCCATCTGGATTATACAAAACAGGCACTGATTGATAGTCTTGTTGGGCAAACCATTCAACAAACTCTTCTTCTGTCTTTTCGCCTTGCATTCCCGGTGCCATAACCGTGAGAATTTCAAAGTCCCGGTCCTTTTCTTCGACCAGTTTATTCAGTTCAGGCATACTTTGCCGGCAAGGACCACACCAAGTCGCCCAGAATTTCAAGTAAACCTTTTTACCTCTGTAGTCTGAAAGTTTAACCGTGTTCCCCTTCATATCCTTTAGCTCGAAATCACTCGCTTCTTTTCCAACTAAAGGATGTTTGCTAGCTGTTGTGTTGGTCATTGATTGATTATTCATTGATTGATTATTCATGCCGCTTTCGGACTGATTCATAGAGCAAGCAGCCAGGATAGATAGAGAAAAAAGCGAAAAACAGGCGTATTTAATAACTTTCATAATGAGTAAACCTCCATTTGATTTATGAAAAGATAGCAGACAAGCTATTCAATTGTCCCAAAAGTAACAAAATCCCCATAATGATGATGATCAAGCCACCAATCTTCTTTAGTAACAAGAGATGGGGTTTTAGACGATTAAAGTATGGGAGAACGATCCCAGAT
Source organism: Streptococcaceae bacterium (assembly GCA_902836505.1). Taxonomy (GTDB): domain Bacteria; phylum Bacillota; class Bacilli; order Lactobacillales; family Streptococcaceae; genus Streptococcus. The sequence goes on along the minus strand of CADFQU010000262.1, from coordinate 448 downwards.
GCTAGAGCTAGAAGTAAGAATGGAATAGCCATACCTAATGTATAAATGAAAAGGTAAAGAGCTCCCATAAGAGCATCTTGGCCATTGGATGCTGCTAAGGCAAGTACAGAGCCAAGAACAGGACCGATACATGGCGTCCATCCAAAGCTAAAACCAAGTCCAAGCAGAAAAGCTGAAAGTAATTCATTCTTGTGCTTGTTCGCTCCGAAATCCATTGTTTTTTGCTTCTCTAGGAAGTTGAAATGAAAGACTTCCATCTGATGAAGGCCAAGAATAATAATCAGGGCTCCCATCAGGTATCGGAACCAGTTGGTGTACATGATTTGACCAAGCAAACCTGCCCCGAAACCAATAATGAGGAAAATAACAGAAATCCCTGCGATAAAACACAAGGTCTTTACAAGACCATGCCAGCGAATCTTCTTCCCAAAAATTTGAATGGATTTTT
>CADFQU010000261.1 GCA_902836505.1 Streptococcaceae bacterium | reverse complement strand
ACTGACTTATCCTTTCGGGCGCGGTGTCAATATTTCCTTTGGCATCAAGGATGTCCCTCAGCTCCACAAAAAACTGCTGGAAGCTGAATATCCTATCCATCGTCCGCTGACAAAAAGAAAATTTCGAGTGGGGGATAGCTTCATTTATCCCCATGAATTTGCGATTTTGGATCCGGATGGTTATTTTTTAAGATTTAGTGAATAAGAAAAAGGAGGCTGCTGGCCCCTTTTTCAATAGCGAAATATGAATTGACAGACCTGTAAATCCAGTGCAAAAACCTTTGCTAAAGCCCATGAAATCAACATGTCAAAGAACTTTGATATCCGTTTTTTATATAATTGAGTAGAATGAAATCAGGAAGCGAGGAAATCTTATGCAAGTCGGAAAACAAATCCAACACTATCGTAAAGAGAAAAATTTATCTCAAGACGATTTAGCTGAAATCATCTTTGTCAGCCGTCAATCCATTTCCAACTGGGAACGCGGCGCGACCTACCCTGATATTCAAAACCTGCTCTTATTAAGCAAGATCTTTGAAGTGTCCTTGGACAAACTAGTCAAAGGAGATTTGGAAACCATGAAACAAATTATTCACGACCAAGAATTTATGCGCTATCAAAAAGATGAAGTGGTCTTTAGCATACTGCTAATTGGCAGTCCTATCATCAGCATTCCCCTAATTCTTTATTTGGATGGGTACGGCATCCCTATTAGTTGCTTGATTTTTTCTGTCGCTCTATTCTACGCCCTACGCATTGAGAAATTCAAGAAAAAGCATAATCTTCGTACTTATCGCCAGATTGTCGCCTATGAACAAGGACGCAGTCTGAGCGAGATTGAAGAAGCCGAAGAAAGGGGTAAAGCTCCCTACCAAAGAATCATCCTTCCTATTCTATTTTGCCTTGGAGTTGGCGCTATTACTCTACTGATTTCTTGGCTCTTACTTACTTTCTTCCCTATCAAATAAAAGCGAAGTCATTAGACCTCGCTTTTTAAATATCCTTAAAGTTATAGAGTTGCGGATAGTGATCACATTCGGGATTTTTAGGATGGCAGATAGCCCGTCCAAAATAGATCATCGCCTGATGAGCTGGGAGCCAGCGTTCAGGAGGAAGAACGTCCATCACCCGTTTTTCCACTTCTAATGGGGTTGCTGATTTCTTGACGATGTCATGGTGCTTGCAAATCCGCTCTACATGGGTATCAACAGCAAAGGCAGGAATTCCGAAACCTACACTCATGACCACATTGGCTGTTTTGCGTCCCACTCCAGCTAGACTCTCTAATTCTTCACGAGTCTGTGGGACTTGGCCATCAAAGTTGTCCAACAATTGTTGGGCACATTTTTTGAGAAATTTAGCCTTATTGCGATAGAGGCCTAATTTGGAAATGTGCTTGGCAATGTCGGCTTCACTGGCGACCGCCATGGCTTGAGGAGTTGGGAAAACTTCAAACAAGGCAGGAGTTGCCTTATTAACCGCCGCATCCGTCGTTTGAGCAGAGAGCATCACCGCTACTAATAATTCAAAATGGTTGCGAAAATCCAAACTTGGTTGAGCATCCGGAAAGAGGGCAATAATTTCTTCAATCACATGACGTGCCCTTTTTTTTGATAAGACCATAACTTCTCCTTTGCATTTCTAGACTTTATTATAGCATGAAGTCAGTCTATTTCTGAAGGAATCGGCTTCAGAAAAGGAAGTGGGACAGAATGAATTGTAAATGATCTTCATTCTATCCCACTTTCTACTTATATTAGAGACATCTTGACTCTATTGTTTATTTTACACCAATCTCTTCAAGAAAGTAATCAAAGTTTGAGCAGAGAGATCGCCAGCCTCTACGATAAATTCATCAAAAGAGATATTAGCTGCATGATCTGCCGTGTCACTCATAGCCCGAATGACCATGAAAGGACGGCCGGCTGCATGAGCCGCTTGGGCAATGGCTGCCCCTTCCATCTCAACGGCCAATACTTCTGGGAAATGTTCGCGAATCGCTGCGACTTTTTCTTCACTCGCGATAAAGCTATCCCCAGTTGCAATCAGCCCAACATGGGTTGGTGTTTGTTCCTCAGCTAGCACTTTTTTCATCTCTGATACAAAATAGCGGCTGGATTCAAAGTAAAGAGGTTGCCCTGCCATCTGGCCATAGTCATATCCAAAAGCTGTCACGTCGACATCATGGTAGGCCAATTTGTCTGCAAGGACAATATCTCCAACAGCCAT
>CADFQU010000260.1 GCA_902836505.1 Streptococcaceae bacterium | reverse complement strand
GCGGTGATGATTGCCATTATCAGTTTTGCGCAATTCAAGATCCTCGGAAACGACGTTGAATACTAAAGAAAGGAGCCTCAGATGAAACCAACACAAAAGAAACCCATCACTGCCTTTACAGTGATTTCAACGATCATTTTGCTCCTTTTGACAGTCTTGTTCATTTTCCCATTTTATTGGATTTTGACAGGGGCCTTTAAGTCTCAGCCAGATACCATTATGATCCCACCTCAGTGGTGGCCAAAGACACCAACCATGGAAAATTTCCAACAGTTGATGGTACAAAACCCAGCCCTACAATGGTTGTGGAACAGTGTCTTTATCTCCCTTGCAACCATGCTTTTGGTATGTATGACCTCTTCTTTGGCGGGTTATGTCTTGGCTAAGAAACGCTTCTATGGGCAACGAATTCTCTTTGCTACCTTTATCGCAGCCATGGCCCTTCCGAAGCAAGTTGTCTTGGTTCCATTGGTACGGATTATCAACTTTATGGGAATCCACGACACCCTAGCAGCGGTTATCTTGCCACTGGTTGGCTGGCCATTCGGGGTCTTCTTGATGAAGCAGTTTAGTGAAAACATCCCAACAGAACTCTTAGAATCCGCTAAGATCGATGGTTGTGGAGAGTTACGGACTTTCTGGAGCGTTGCCTTTCCGATTGTCAAGCCGGGATTTGCAGCCCTTGCCATCTTCACCTTCATCAACACTTGGAACGATTACTTTATGCAATTGGTTATGTTGACCTCTCGTCAAAACTTGACCATTTCACTAGGGGTTGCGACCATGCAGGCTGAAATGGCTACCAACTATGGCTTGATCATGGCTGGGGCAGCCCTAGCTGCGGTGCCAATCGTTACGGTCTTCCTCGTCTTCCAAAAATCCTTCACTCAAGGGATTACCATGGGAGCGGTCAAAGGATAAGCCGTCTGCTTGGACAAACGATAGTAGTGTACAGATACTTTTTTCTAGGCTGATAGGTGTAGGGCTCTTGCGAGCTCCACACCTCATCGGTGCCCTAGAAGGGGTTGGGGAAGAAACCGCTTGTTTTCTTTTCTCGTCTTAAGAAGTGTCGAAAGGATGAGTGTATGATATTTGATGATTTAAAAAACATCACCTTTTACAAGGGAATCCACCCCAATCTAGATCAGGCCATTGATTTTCTCTATGAGCATCGGAAGGATTCTTTTGAATTGGGGAGATACGATATTGATGGAGATAAGGTTTTTCTTCTTGTTCAAGAAAATACCCTCAATAAAGAAGAAAGCGACCGCTTTGAGCATCACAAAAAATATGCCGATTTGCATCTATTGGTAGAAGGGCATGAGTTTTCGAGTTATGGATCTCGTGTGACAGGTGAGGCTATCGCATTTGATGAAGCATCGGACATTGGATTTGTCCATTGTCAGGAGTCTTATCCGCTACATCTGGGTTATCATAATTTTGCGATTTTCTTCCCAGGAGAACCTCACCAGCCCAATGGTTATGCGGGTCAAGAAGATAAGGTTCGAAAACAGTTAGTGAAGATTTTAATCGATTAAGAGAGTCAGAAAGGAGACGGTATGTCACAAAGAGAAACAGGATTGATCAAAACAGTTTTTAATACAGACAATCTGGTGATGCGAATCAGCGAGAAAATAGCGGACTTAGTCACAGTCAATCTTCTTTTTGTGTTGAGCTGTCTACCGATTGTCACCATCGGGATCGCAAAGATTAGTTTGTATCAAACGGTTTTTGCCATCAAACACCAGCGTCGCCTACCAGTTATTCGGACCTACATTAGCGCCTTTCGTGAAAATTGGAAGTTGGGCCTTCAGCTCGGAGGAATGGAGTTACTCGTTTCAGGGATCTGTCTCTTTGACTTGCTCCTCTTTTGGAACCAGACAACTTTGCCGATGCAGGTGTTAAAAGCGGTGTGTCTAGGGCTCTTCATCTTCCTCCTTCTGGTCATGTTAGCGGCCTATCCAATTGCGGCGCGTTACCGATTGACTTGGGTAGAGTGTCTTCAAAAAGCTCTGATTGTATCTGGTCTGTATTTCCCGTGGTTTTTCGTTATGGGGACTTTCTTGTTACTAGTAGCTATGATTTTTGTGACTTCTGTCTTAAGCTTTCTACTAGGGCTCATGGTCTTCTTCTTGATTGGTTTTTCTAGCCTGACCTTCCTACAGGTTGGATTGATGGAAAAGATATTTGCTCGTTTTAAAGAATAAAAAAGAAAAATTAGGATTTAATAA
>CADFQU010000259.1 GCA_902836505.1 Streptococcaceae bacterium | reverse complement strand
GCTACAGCCACCCGTTGTTTTTGCCCACCAGAGATTTCGTAAGGGTATTTTTCTAAGAGCTGGTGGATACCTAACTCTCGACTCACGCTATCCACCTTGCTCATCATTTCCTTGACGGGTCTACGTGAGAGGACCAGAGGCAGGAGGATATTGTCCTTGACGGATAAGGTGTCGAGCAGGTTAAAGTCTTGAAAGACAAAGCCCAGTTTTTCGCGACGGAAGCTCGACGCGTCCTTGTTCTTGATGGTCGAGGTATCAGTGCCATTGAGGTAGACCCGTCCTTCCGTCGGCTGGTCCAGCATGGCTAGGATATTGAGGAGGGTCGATTTCCCAGATCCTGATTCCCCCATGATGGCGACGTATTCACCTTTTTCCACAGTGAAGTGAATATCCTTTAAGGCTTCGACTTGCGTCCCTTGAAATCGGGTTTTGTAGATTTTTTTGATGTGTTGAACGTCTAGCAATGACATACTTTTCTCCTTTTACTAGTAGATCAAGAAAAATTCTTGGGTTTGTTGTAGGACTTGGCGACCAAATTCCGCCTTTTCCAAATCGGTTTTCTTATTTGGTTTCTTAATCTTTTTGGGTTCTTTCATCCATTTCAAGAGTTTCATTTTCTTGACCTCCTTCATTTGATGAGACTATTGTATAAAAAATAAAAGGTGGTCACCATAACCTAACCTTTCATTTTTAAAATTAAATCTTACATTTTTGTCATTTTCAAATAAAAGAGAAGCATAGGGAGAGAAACATTAGATACCGACGAATTCCCCTAATCCATGACCAACTTCTTCTCTTCAAAGTGAATGGCAACAGTCGTCCCTTGGCCGACTTGAGACGTCATCTGGAGTTGGTGCCCTAGCCGATCAGCAATCTTTTTAGACAGATAAAGGCCTAGTCCAGAAGATTGCTGGGTCAAATGCCCATTGTAGCCAGAGAAGCCCCGCTCAAAGACACGGAGTATATCGCTATCCTTAATTCCAATCCCACTATCTTTCATATAAAGCGTCTGGTCTTTGAAATAGATCTCAATCCCGCCAGTACTGGTATACTTAAGGCTATTAGACAGCAATTGCTCGATGATGACCAAGAGCCATTTGCGATCGGTAATGACGGAGACATCTAAGTCATGCAGATCCACCGTCAATCCCTTTTGGATAAAGAAGATAGCGTACTTTCTCACCACTTCTTTGACCAGCTCTTCGAGTGGAACACGCTTAAGCACCAAATCATCGTGAAAGCTTTCGAGTCTCAGATACTGGAGGACCACATTGGCATAGGAATCAATCTTAAAGAGCTCCTGCTCCATTTGTTGTCTCAGGTCGCTGTCTTCTATATTTTTAACCAAGAGTTGACTGGCCGCAATGGGTGTCTTAATCTGGTGGACCCAGAGGGTATAGTAATCCATCAGGTCATTGTAGGTCTCTAGACTCACCGTTGTCTGCTCACGTTGGGCTTGCTGACTGGTTGCTAGTTTCTGACTCAAGACCAGTTCTAGAGGGGTCTCAGGTAGTCCCTCCCCATAGAGCACTTCCTTCCGACAGGCCTGATACCAAGCCACAGCATCCCAAATGACCAGAAGAAGACTCAAAAAAGCCAAAATTCCTGTCAGGTAAAGGAGAAAATTGCGGTAGCCTTCGAATATATAGGCAAACAAGACCAGAGATGAAAGGAGTAAACCAATCAAATAGAAATAGTGGCGGTGAGAAATCAGATAGTGTTTGACAAATAAGAATCGATTATCCATTGCTCAACCCGTATCCTATCCCTTTTTTCGTTTCGATAAAATTCTCCAGTCCTGCTTCTTCGAGTTTCTTCCGAAGTCTAGCTACATTGACCGAGAGGGTGTTATCATCAATAAAGAAATCACTGTTCCACAATTCCTTCATTAAATCATCCCGAGCCACTACACTTCCAGCTTTTTCAAAAAGGATACGAAGAATTTGAAATTCATTTTTGGTCAAATTAACGACCTCTCCCTCGTAGACCAGATCCATGGATTTGAGATTGAGGATGGCGCCCCGGTGTTCTAACAAATCTTGATCAGTTCCAAACTCATAAGAGCGGCGAAGGAGACCCTGAATTTTTGCCAGGAGAACATTGGGATCAAATGGCTTTGTCACATAGTCATCTCCCCCCATATTGATGGCCATGACAATGTCCATGGCCTGATCTCGTGAGGATAAAAACATGATTGGAACTTTAGACACCTTACGAATCTCCTGGCACCAATGGTAG
>CADFQU010000258.1 GCA_902836505.1 Streptococcaceae bacterium | reverse complement strand
TTCAGGATAAACTTTTTCAAAATCTAACTTTTCAAATGGTGTTGGGTTCTTACGAACATCGTAGTGGAAACTATTGGTGTAGTATTCCTTGTCTGTGATATCCGGAACCTGACCAAATTTCTCCGTATCCAGGCGACAGAAGCGGTCTGTCAAGCTTTCTGACGGTGTCGAATAAATAGAGAAGTGGTAATCATACTGGTCAGACCATTCTTCCACACGTGCTTTCATATCCTTGATGATAGCGATCGTGAATTGTTTGGCTTCTGGATTGTGTTCCCAATTTGGCCCGTAAAAGACGGTTGCGACTTCATAGAGCCCGATATAACCAAGAGAAACGGTTGCTCTGCGATGACGGAAGAGCTGATCTACCTGGTCATACTTGCCCAAGCGTTTCCCGAAAGCGCCATATTGATAGAGAATCGGTGCATTGGCTGGGGTTGCTTCCTTGGTCCGCTCTACCCGGTAAACCAAGGCATCTTCCGCGATGTTCATCCGCTCATTAAAGATTTCCCAGAATTTCTCTTTGTTCCCTTCTGACTCCAAGGCAATCCGGGGAAGATTGACTGTCACAACCCCCAGATTCATCCGGCCAGAATTGACTTCGACACCATTTTCATCCTTCCACCCTTGGAGGAAAGAACGACAGCCCATGGGTACCTTGAAAGAGCCCGTCAATTCGACAATCTTATCATATGAGAGGACATCCGGATACATGCGTTTGGTTGCACATTCCAAGGCCAACTGTTTGATGTCATAATTGGGACTCCCCGGCTCTAAGTTGAGGCCTCTCTTCAAGGTGAAAATCAACTTCGGAAAAATAGCGGTCCGGTGTTCTGAACCGAGTCCCTTAATTCGAATTTCCAGAATGGCCTTTTGAATTTCCCGTTCGAATCGATTGGTTCCGAGACCGAAGCCTAGCGAGGTGAAGGGCGTTTGTCCATTGGAGGTAAAGAGGGTATTGATCTCGTATTCCAGCGATTGCATGGCATCATAGATATCTTTTTTCGTTTTTTGCCAAGCATAGTCCTCGCGTTTTTCAGGGAGAACCCACTCCTCAGCATCCTTCAAGTGCTTCTTATAATTCTTTTCTGCATAAGGGGCCAAAACTTCATCGATCCGGTCTGCCGAGCAACCACCATACTGACTAGAGGCCACATTGGCAATAATTTGCGAGATTTGAGCTGTTGCAGTTTGGATGGATTTAGGACTTTCTACTTCTGCATTCCCAATCTTAAAGCCGTTTCTCAGCATGCCTTCAAAATCGATCAAGCAACAGTTAGTCATTGGAGTATAAGGGCTATAATCCAAATCATGGTAGTGGATATCCCCTTTTTGGTGGGCATTGGCCACGTGCTTGGGTAACATTTTGAGACCAATAGATTTTCCGACAATCCCCGCAGTCAGATCACGCTGGGTGTTGAAAACATCGCTGTCCTTATTGGCGTTCTCATTCACCACTGCTTGGTCCTTGTTGAGGAGTTTGCCGATGGTAAAATTGATATCCGTCGCTTTTGAGCGCTCAAAATCCCGCTGGGTCCGATAAGTAATATAGCTCTCAGCAATGGCATACTCATTGGCTTGTAGTAACTCGTGCTCGACGACATTTTGAATCTCGTAAATTTTCACGCCACGAGGGAAGCGTTCCAAAACTTCAGCCACGATCCGGTCTGTTACGGTTTCTAATTTCGCTTCCAAGGCCGGTGTGAGGCCGGTCACTTCTTCTGTCGCCTTGACCAAAGCACGGTAAATTTTATCGACATCAAACTTTACCTTCCGCCCATCTCTCTTTTCCACAAAGAGTTGGGGGAGACTTTGGATATGCTCTTCTCGTAACGTTATCATACTCTCGCCCACTTTCTTTTTAATACAAATAGAATTCACCCCATATTATATCACTCAAAAATAAAAAATCAATATCTTGTGGCAAAAAATGTTATTTCATTTAAAAACCACAAGATATTGATAGTCTATTTATATTGGTACAAAGTGTACTGCGAACCCTTCTGGTTCACTTTTTCATAATTTTTTGTTAGAACTTTTTGCAGAGCAGACGTTACATCTAGGTCGTTATTGACCACAATAAACTTCGGCTTAGCTTGCTTAATCTGATTGATCAGATTGGTTCGATTTTCCCTTGGCCCCATATAGGCAGTTGGAGTTAGGAGGGATGAAGCTGCTAAACGCCCACTTTCTTGATAGAGGTGAGCCGTCTGATCCCAAGCATAGATCGTATCTTTAGAA
>CADFQU010000257.1 GCA_902836505.1 Streptococcaceae bacterium | reverse complement strand
CAGTTCTCTACGTCACCAAGCAACCACGACGCGTCCAAATTTCAGACATGACCATTATGGCAAACCAACAAGCTACAGGGTTTACCATTCATAGGGAGGAAGACTAGGAGGAGCTTATGAAGAATCAGACTAATCCAGCCATCGGCAGTAGCTGGGAAGACTTGCAAACAAAACTCTTTAGCAAAGAAGAGATTGAAGCCAGTTACCAAAGAGTGGAAAAACTCATTCAGGAAAAAATGGGTAAATAAATGATAAAAACATGACCTTCGGGCCGTGTTTTTTTGTTTGAATTTTCCCAAAACTATGAAAGAAACCGTGAAAATGCTATAATGTAAGGGATTACGACAGGACGGAGAGGTGAAACAATGGTTTCTAGAAGAGAGTTTTCAGAATTAACTAGGGTTCAGATTCCAGCAGCCTTACACTTAATGCGTTTAGGATATACATATCTTCCTCATAATGGTAAGGAGATTATGGGAAGAGATCCCGAAACAAATATTTTACTTCCAATTTTTAGAGAGCAATTTTTAAAATTCAACAATTATGCAACTGATTTGGATGTTGAAAGAGAACTTAATAATATCAAGATTGAATTAGATCAAAATGACTTAGGACATGCCTTTTATAAACGTATAGTAAGTGAGAGTGATTCAACTTATATTGACTGGGAAAACCCTGAAAATAATACATTTCACCTTGCTTTAGAGGTAACCTGTCAAAATGGAGGAGACGAGTTTAGACCAGATATCGTCATTTTTATAAATGGTTTGCCTCTTTCATATATTGAGGTGAAACAACCTAATGCCATTCGTGATGGTAAGACTGCTATTCAATCTGAGCAATCAAGAACAGCTGTTAGATTTGAGAATAGGAGATTTCGTCGTTTCAATAATATTACCCAATTGCTTTCATTCTCAGATAATTTACCTTATATCAGTGGTCAAGGTCAACAAAAGCAAGGGTCCTTTTACTGTTCAAATGCATTCTCAAAAACTAAATTCAATGCATTTAAGGAAGAAAGAGAAGAGGAACTAATTTATTCTATACGTTCATTAGGTGAAGAGGAGATTGACACAGTATTAAAAGATGTTAATCGATTTGCCTTGAAATCTCAGCCAGAATTTAAGACAAATCAAGATCCAAGTACACCTTGTAATACATTTATCTCATCACTCTATCAAAAGGAAAGACTATTGTTTTTGCTTCGCTACGGATTAGCTTATGTAGAAGAGCACTCGAAAGATGGCACTATTCAGCTGCAAAAACATGTGATGCGTTATCCACAGTTTTTTGCAACAAAAGCAATTGAGGATGCAATTGGAAAAGGAGTGAAGAAAGGTGTCATCTGGCATACACAAGGGTCTGGAAAAACTGCCTTGTCTTATTTTAATATCAGGTACCTTACAAATTATTTCTCAAAACAGGAAATTGTTCCTCAGTTTTATTTTGTAGTTGACCGCTTAGATCTTGCAGACCAAGCTACGCGAGAGTTTACGAAACGTGGCTTGAAAGTAAAAAGGATTAACCGTCCACAAGAATTGAATGAAAAACATGATGCTTATCAAGTTGCTGTCGTTAATATTCAAAAATTTAAGGATAATTCAGATTTGACGGATCATTCAGGCTACGATTTAAATCGTCAAAATATTTATTTTATTGATGAAGCTCACCGTTCATATAATGAGAAAGGTTCCTATCTCCCAAATCTATACAATGCAGATAAAAATGCTATTAAAATTGCACTTACTGGAACACCATTAATAACGTATAAAAAAGATGGTAAAACCAAGGAAAGTCATGCAACGACCCGCGATATTTTTGGTGATTATATCCATAAATACTACTACAATCAATCGATTGATGATGGTTTTACACTTCGTCTGATGCGTGAAGAGATTGAAACCTCTTATAAAGAGACTCTTCAAACCATCAATGAAGAAATCTTGCGTGGAGATCTTTCCAAAGATGATATTTTTGCTCATCCACGATATGTCTCACCAATGTTGGATTTCATTCTGGAAGATTTCAATAGAGCACGTGATGTTGTCTTCGATGATGATTCCATCGGTGGAATGATCGTTTGTGATTCATCTAAGCAAGCTCGTGAGATTGAAAAGCAATTAGAAGAACGTAGAAGTCGTGGGGAGACAAATATCACATCAGCTTTAATTCTTCATGATGAAGGAGACAAAGAGTACAAGAAAGATCGTGTAGAGAGCTATAAAGAAGGTAAAATTGATCTCGTC
>CADFQU010000256.1 GCA_902836505.1 Streptococcaceae bacterium | reverse complement strand
GTTTAGGGAAGGTAAAGCGTTCCGAAAGGGAGGCAAAGGCCACCAAATCTGTCGGACCGAGTGCTGCCCCAACTGCCATACAGGCAGCTAGTGGAATTCCTAACCACAAGAGATGAGCCAACCAGCCCAAGCTAAGGGTCGAAATAAAAATAACTGGGAAGATTAAAAAGGCGATAATGCGCCAGTGCTTGAGAATAGAAGTAATATCCGCTTCTTCTGCCTCTCGAAAGAGGAGGGGACCAATAACCAAGGCCAAAAAGAGCTCGGTATCTAAGTGATACTCCGCATTGGGTAAGAGAAAGCCAATCCCAATCCCAAGGACGATCTGGATTAAGGGAAGGGGCAAGGTCGGAATCAACTTATTGGTCGCATTGGAGACAATCAGGATTAGGGAAAAGACAATGGCATATACAAGAATTTCCATCCCTTATCCTCCTGATCGTTGGTTACAACAGTCCTCAAAGAGTTGTTTTTGTTCTTGGATCTTTTGATCAATCTTTGTCAGATCCTTGTGCTCAATTTTCTTCTGGCAACGTTCCATTTCAAGAGAGACCAGCTTCTTCTTGATTTTGATCATCTTTTTGCTCATCCGTGCTTCATCCAAAAAACCGACAGCACGTTCATGAGACGTTGACTCCACAAAATCGTGGCGAAGGGCTTCAATTTTATTTTTTAAAAATTCTTTATCCATGGCGGTAACTTTCTAATTTTTCGATCATGACCAAAAATGGTGGATGATTAATTTGATTGAGGGTCCGATAACTAGTGACCGTAAATTCTTGTTGAGGTAGCTGAGAGACAAAATCCAAGACAGCATCTTTTTCTAGGTCTCCACCTTCATGACCATAATAGATCATGATAGCTATCCGGCCCCCTTTGACCAAGAGGTGACATAGTTTATCGATGGCTTGAATGGTTGTTCTAGGCTGGGTAATGATCGACTTGTCTGCTGAAGGAAGATAGCCTAAATTGAAGATAGCAGCCTTGACCTGGTTTACATAGAAATCAACCTCTTCATGCCCCTTCAAAAGAAGGTGGGCATTGGCAAGGCCTGCTTCTTCCAAACGCTTCTGCGTATGGACCAAGGCCTGCTCTTGAATATCAAATGCATAAACTTCTTTGGCTAGTTTCGCCAAGAAAAGCGTATCATGCCCATTACCCATAGTCGCATCAACGACGGTATCTTGATCCGTAATGACTTCCCTAAGAAAATCATGGGCCATTTCTAATGGTCGCAACATCCTACTCCTCCAATTTTCCTAGTTTACAGCCTTGAACACTTCCTCGACGACGCATTTCTGTTTCAATAGCATTCAGAACTTCCCACTTATTGAGACTCCACATTGGGCCTATCAGCATCTCTCGCGGAGCATCTCCTGTAATCCGGTGGATGACAATTTCCTTGGGAATAATTTCCAGTTGGTCACAGATGACCGACACGTATTCCTCCTGGCTCATCAATTGCAACCGCCCTTCATGATAGTCCCGTTGCATCCGAGTGTTGGTCATCAGGTGGAGCAGGTGTAACTTAATACCATGAATATCATTGTCCATCACACAACGACGGACATTTTCTACCATCATCTCATGCGTCTCCCCTGGAAGACCGTTGATCAAATGCGAAACAATCTCAGCCTTGGGAACCTGATGACGAATCCGCTTGACCGTTTCTACATAGAGCTCGTAACTATGAGCACGGTTGATCAATTCAGATGTCGCTTCATAGGTCGTCTGCAAGCCTAGCTCAATGGTCACATGCATTCGCTTTGTCAATTCTGCTAGATAGGCTAACGTTTCATCTGGCAAGCAGTCTGGCCGTGTCCCGATGTTAATCCCTACAACACCCGGTTCATTGATAGCTTGCTCATAGCGTTCACGAATGACATCGACGGATTCATGGGTATTGGTAAAATTTTGAAAATACACCAAATACTTTTTCACATCTGGCCATTTGCGGTGCATAAAATCAATCTCTTTGTAAAACTGATCCCGAATGGGGGCATCTGGTGCCACAATGGCATCCCCAGAACCAGAAACCGTACAAAAGGTACAGCCACCACGAGCAACAGTTCCATCACGATTGGGACAGTCAAATCCCGCATCAATCGGGACTTTGAAGGTCTTTTCTCCAAATAAGGTTCGGTAATAATCATTTAAGGTCGTATAGGATTTCATACCCCTCATTATAGCAAAAAAGCAGAGTGAACTCAAAGTTGAGTCTCCTCTGCTTTCCATTTGTATTTCTT
>CADFQU010000255.1 GCA_902836505.1 Streptococcaceae bacterium | reverse complement strand
ATTTAAAATTGAAGTTTCTATCTTGAAGGACCAAGCGACCATTCTAATCGATACCACTGGTAGTAGCCTCTTAAAACGTGGTTATCGGACTGAAAAAGGTGGGGCACCCATCAAGGAAAATATGGCGGCAGCTATTCTTCAGCTTTCCAATTGGTATCCAGATAAGCCCTTGGTTGATCCAACCTGTGGATCAGGGACCTTCTGTATCGAGGCTGCGATGATGGCTCGTCAGATAGCACCGGGCTTGAGACGGACCTTCTCATTTGAAGATTGGAATTGGGTTGATGATCGTCTGATTCAAGAAGTGCGTACAGAAGCCACTAAAAAGATCAATCGTGACCTTGTCCTAGACATCATGGGGACGGATATCGATGCGCGGATGGTTGAGATTGCCAAAGAAAATGCTCAAAAAGCAGGTGTTGCGAGTGATATCACCTTTAAGCAAATGCGGGTTCAAGATTTGCGCTCGGATAAGATTAATGGGGTCATCATCTCCAATCCACCGTATGGTGAACGTTTATCTGATGATGCTGGGGTGACAAAATTGTACGCTGAAATGGGAGAGGTCTTTGAGCCCTTGAAGACTTGGAGCAAATTTATCCTGACCAGCGATGAAGATTTTGAAAAGAAATTTGGGCGACAAGCGGATAAAAAACGAAAATTATATAACGGAACCTTAAAGGTTGACTTGTATCAGTTCTTTGGGGAGCGGGTACGTCGACAAGCGACTAGTGAGAAAGGAAACATATGACAAAAGAAGATAAACAGCAGTTGGGCCAAGAGGCAGAGTCAGTCCTTGATTTTAAGGACGCCAAAGAAATGACAATTGGCCAAGCGAACCGCAAAGCTGAGGAAATTGAAGCAGGGGTCAAGGAAACAGACAATGTCCTTGATAAATACATCAAACAGCACCGTGACGAAATCGAAGCTCACAAGTTTGATACCATCGTCATGCAAAAGGAAATGTTGGCTGAGGCAGAGGCTGCAACCACTGTGGAACAAGCGGAGGCGATTCCAAGAGAGGAGCCAGTGAAGGAAACAGCACCGGCTGAGGCAGGTCAAAAAGAGGGTGCGTCTACTCGCATTCCAGATCCAATTCCTGGGGAACTCCCTGCAAAAATTAAGTTTGGTCCAGAGCCAACAGAACCATATGTGGATGATGACATTGAGATTCCTGAAGAACCGAAAAAAAGCCGGGTCAAACCAATTTTGTTTTCAGCTTTAGCTCTGACAGCAGTTGCTACAGCTAGTTGGTTGTCTTATCAATGGATCCGTAATCAGTCTAAAGGGGAAACGACAGTCGTCTCTTCTACTAGCTCATCTAGCAAGAAATCGTCTAGTTCTTCTGCCTCAACGAGTGCGAATACAGAGGCTTTACTGAAGGATTTTAACGATCAGTATGCAGCTTTTTTTACAGATGACACGCAGACGAAATTGAAAAATGATTCTTTTGGCAATTTGGAAAAACTGAAAGTAAGTTTAGAAAAATTGAAAGACACCAAAGAATACGATGCGGCAAAGAGTAAATACGATGAATTGGTGAAACAGGTTTCTGCTATTCAAACAGTAAACTCTCAGTTTACTAGCCCGGTTATTAAGGATGGGGTCATCGATGCCAAGGCGCAGGTAAAGAGTGATGCAGTCTTTTCAGATGTGTCAACATCTAATACACAATTGAACCAATTGTTGAAGGATGCAGCTTCTCAAGGTCGCTCGCAACAAGTTGCGACTCCAGCACCCGTGACAGATGGTGGTGGTAGTGCTGCAGGTGGAAACGAAGCTTCATCAGGAACGGTAACCAGTCCAGCTCCTACACCAGCCCCAGCTACTGGAGGCAACACGACAGGCGGAGTGAACCCAGGCTATTCTGGCTTCGGTCTTCAAAGTACTGGTGTACCACTTCAACGAAACTTGAGCCGGGTGCCATACAACCAAGCAGCGCTTGACGATGTAAACAATCCTGCATGGACCTTTAACCCTGGTATTTTGGAGAAAGTTCTGAAGATTGCCCGGGAACGTGGTCATATCGTCGGAGATCAATACATCTTGGAACGCGTGAATATTATCAACGGCAATGGTTATTACAACCTCTTTAAGCCAGATGGAACTTATTTGTTTAGTATCAATGCTAAAACAGGCTACTTTGTCGGAAACGGAAAAGGTCATTCCGATGCATTGGATTATTAAGAATTAAAAAAGACTTCTCTTTGAAAGAGAAGTTTTTTGTTATTTATTCGATATGGCGTTTGGATGG
>CADFQU010000254.1 GCA_902836505.1 Streptococcaceae bacterium | reverse complement strand
GCCTTAAAAAATACTAAGAGCGGACCAGGGGGAACCCCCATTTGCCCACAAAAAAACGAGTTTGAACCACAAGAGGTTAACTCGTTTTTATGATTGAATGCTTATCCTTGACGGAGCTGCTCCAAGGTTTTTTGGAAAATCTCCGGAACCTCCACTGAAAACTCCATGACTTCTCCCGTCCGAGGATGGGTAAAGCCCAGTGTTTTAGCATGGAGGAATTGCCCATGGCCTTTCAAGGTCCTGCGAGGTCCATAGACTTCATCACCAGCGACCGGATGGCCAATATAGGCCATGTGAACCCGGATCTGGTGGGTTCGCCCGGTCTCCAATTGCAGCTCGACCAAGCTATAATCCCCGAAACGTTCTAAGACTTGGAAACGGGTCAGGGCTGGTTTCCCTTTGGCTGTCACAGCCTGCTTCTTGCGGTCCTTGTCACTCCGCCCAATCGGCGCCTCAATGACACCCCGATCGTTGGGAAGATTGCCGTGGACAATGGCCCAATACTTGCGCAGAGACTTCTTAGCCTTGAGCTCATCTGCCAAGGCTATATGGGCCGCATCATTCTTGGCCACCATGAGGAGGCCAGAAGTGTCCTTGTCAATCCGATGGACGATCCCCGGACGAAGCTCGCCATTAATGCCTGACAAGTCTTTGATGTGATACATGAGGGCATTGACCAGAGTTCCACTGGTGTGACCCGCACTAGGATGGACCACCATGCCCTGGGGTTTATTGACTACTGCGACATCTGCATCCTGATAGACAATCTCTAAGGGGATATCTTCTGCTTCATAGGTCACTTCTTCAACTTGAGGGACTTCATAGCTGATGACATCCCCTTCCTTTACGGTATACTTGGCCTTTTTGACTTGACCGTTGACGAGGATTTTTCCTTCCTTGATCTGCTCATTAGCCAAGCCACGTGAGAGCTCAGTCAACTCCGAAACGGCCTTATCCAGTCGCGCTCCAGCGACTTCTACTCTAACTTCCATGGCTCTCCTCTCTCAAAAGATAAATCAGTAGCAGTCCTACACCGATGGTTAAATAGATATCTGCTACATTGAAGATGGCAAAATTCATAAAATCTAAGTGGAACATATCGACGACAAAGCCCTGACGGAGTCGGTCAATAAAGTTGCCGATTCCCCCTGAGATAATCAGGGTCAACCCCAACAAGAGCCAAATGGAGCCTTTGATGTGACGATAAAGGTAGACAAAGGCTGCTCCCATCGCAATCAGGGTAATAATGGCAAAGAACCACTGTTGGTTTTCTAACATGGAGAAGGCCGCACCTGAGTTCTTTAAATAGGTCAGGCTGACCACTTTGGGAATGAATGAACTCATGCCCCCCAGTGGGATTTCCTTGACCACATACCATTTAACAACCTGATCTAAGGCAATTAGGAGAAGGATACTGATAAAAATACTTACTTTTCTCTTCATGTCCTACCTCTTCTCATCAAAGTAGGCTTCCATAACTTGGACAAACTTCTCAGCTACTGGTGAGAGATCCACCTCTTCTCGTTTGACATAGACCATTTTATTATTCAGATCATCGATCAAGGGGATAACCGTAATGCCATTCACCGACTGGCTATCCAAGAAGCCAGAACCGGTCGCATAGGCATCGGTCCGCTCTAAGATCCCATTCAGGGTTGCCCGGTCTGTTACGTTGAAGAGCTGGGAACTGCTACTCGTATCGACAAAGTTCTCCGAATAGTAGAGATACTCATCCTTTTCCTGGGTAAAGCGAACAGTCGGTAGGTGTGCCAAGTCCTCCATCACTAAGGATTCTTTCTTGGCTAATGGATGACCCTTACGCAAATAAATATGGGTCTGGAAAGGAATCAGATCAACGACTTCCAAGCCCAATTTATCCACCCGTTGCATGATCCCTTTGGTATTTTGCTTGTTGAGGTAGATAATCCCCAGTTCACTATGACCTTGAGCCACTTCATCCAAGATTTGAACCGTGGTCGACTCAAAGATCCGGAAATCTTTGTTCTCAGGGTAAAGGACAGAGAATTGGGTAATCAAAGGAGGAAGGAAATCATAGTGCTGACTCGAAATCGAGAATTCCTTCTTTTCATCCTCAGGATTGGCATACTGGTTTTGAAAAACATCAAATCCCTTAACCAATTCTTGGGCTTTTTCATAAAATTCCATTCCCCGGCGGGTCAAGAAAGTCCCTGAACTAGTCCGACGGAAAATCTTAAAACCCAGTTCCTTTTCCAAGTCTCTCACAGAGATTGACA
>CADFQU010000253.1 GCA_902836505.1 Streptococcaceae bacterium | reverse complement strand
TTGGCTCCAGACGAAATCCAACAAGAATTGTACGAAGCAGAAATTGCTCCAAACTTGGAAGCTGGTAATGCTGTTGGATTTGCACATGGTTTCAACATCCACTTCGAATTCATCAAAGTTCCTGCAGATGTTGATGTCTTCATGTGTGCGCCTAAAGGACCTGGTCACTTGGTACGCCGTACGTATGAAGAAGGATTTGGTGTTCCTGCACTTTACGCTGTCTACCAAGATGCTACAGGAAATGCTAAAGATATCGCCATGGACTGGTGTAAAGGTGTTGGTTCAGCTCGCGTTGGTCTTTTGGAAACAACATACAAAGAAGAAACTGAAGAAGATTTGTTTGGTGAACAAGCCGTTCTCTGTGGTGGTTTGACTGCCCTTATCGAAGCAGGTTTTGAAGTCTTGACGGAAGCTGGATACGCTCCAGAATTGGCTTACTTTGAAGTACTTCACGAAATGAAACTTATCGTTGACTTGATCTACGAAGGTGGATTCAAGAAAATGCGTCAATCAATCTCTAACACTGCTGAATACGGTGACTACGTGTCAGGTCCACGTGTCATCACTGAGCAAGTGAA
Source organism: Streptococcaceae bacterium (assembly GCA_902836505.1). Classification (GTDB taxonomy): domain Bacteria; phylum Bacillota; class Bacilli; order Lactobacillales; family Streptococcaceae; genus Streptococcus. Next base: position 1,678 of record CADFQU010000253.1, on the reverse strand, counting down.
AGAAAACATGAAAGCCGTTCTTGCGGATATCCAAAATGGTAAATTCGCCAACGACTTTGTGAACGACTACAAAGCTGGTCGTCCAAAATTGACTGCTTACCGTGAACAAGCGGCTAACCTTGAAATCGAAAAAGTTGGTGCTGAATTGCGTAAAGCAATGCCATTCGTTGGAAAAAATGACGACGACGCCTTTAAAATCTATAACTAATGAGGTGATGGTGAAGTTGGGAGAAATCCCAACTTCTTTTTCATCAATAGCAGAGAAGGATTGGAAGGTGTTTTCAACCATTTAGCAGAATCTGTATGAAGAGACGTGCCATATCGAACATTTTGGGTGATTTTTCTGAAAATTTGGAAAATACGCTGAAATTTTTGCAGTCTTTTGATATAATTAGATGAAATAAGGAGAAGAAGAGGAAGACCATGATAACATCGAAAGATATCATAAAAGCCCACAAGGTCTTAAAGGGTGTGGTTGTTGAGACTCCCTTAGATTATGATCATTATTTATCCGAAAAATATGGAGCAAAAATCTATTTAAAGAAGGAAAATGCGCAACGGGTTCGTTCCTTTAAGATTCGTGGAGCCTACTACGCAATTTCTCAGTTGAATGAGAAAGAGAGAGAGCGAGGAGTAGTCTGTGCCTCAGCAGGCAATCACGCTCAAGGAGTTGCCTACACCTGCCGGGAGATGAAAATCCCAGCGACCATCTTTATGCCGATTACGACACCTCAGCAAAAAATTAGCCAGGTTCGTTTCTTCGGTGGAGAATATGTGACCATTAAATTAGTAGGAGATACTTTTGATGCTTCTTCTAAGGCGGCGCAGGAATATACTGAACTTAAAAACTGTACCTTCATTGATCCATTTGATGATGCCAATGTCCAAGCGGGTCAAGGAACTGTAGCCTACGAAATTCTAGAGGAAGCTAAGAAAGAATCCATTGCCTTCGATGCGGTGTTAGTACCGGTTGGTGGGGGAGGCCTCATCGCCGGAGTATCCACCTATATCAAGGAACAAGCGCCGGAAATCGAGGTTATTGGAATTGAAGCAGATGGGGCTCGATCGATGAAGGCAGCCTTTGAAGCTGGAGGCCCGGTAAAACTCAAACAGATTGATAAGTTTGCGGATGGGATTGCTGTTCAAAAGGTAGGCCAGTTGACTTATGAGGCAACGAAAAAAAATGTTGAGACCTTGATTGGCGTCAACGAGGGCTTGATCTCTGAGACCTTGATTGATCTTTATTCTAAGCAAGGCTTGGTTGCAGAACCAGCTGGAGCTGCCAGTGTAGCAGCCTTAGAAGTGTTGAGAGAGTATATCAAAGGGAAGACCATTTGCTGTGTGATTTCTGGGGGGAACAATGATATTAACCGGATGCCAGAGATGGAAGAGCGAGCTTTGATCTATGATGGTATCAAACACTACTTTATCGTCAACTTCCCGCAACGTCCAGGAGCTCTTCGAGAATTTGTAAATGATATCTTAGGACCAAATGACGATATCACGCGGTTTGAGTACATCAAACGAGCAAGTAAGGGGACTGGCCCAGTCTTGATTGGGGTTGCTTTGGCAGATAAGCATGACTATGCAGGTCTGATCAATCGGATTGAACAATTTGACCCTTCTTTCATTAACCTAAATGGAAATGAAACCCTCTATAAAATGTTGGTATGATGGT
>CADFQU010000252.1 GCA_902836505.1 Streptococcaceae bacterium | reverse complement strand
AAATCAGCGTAGTAGAGCCCACTCAACCACTGCGTCTTGCTCGACAATCCAAAGATAATTGAGAGGCTAGGACTTTTGTCCCAGCCTCCTTTCTAACTACTTACTTAACTGCTTCTTTCAAAGCTTCGACCTTGTCCAAGCGTTCCCATGGGAGATCAATATCGGTACGTCCCATATGTCCATAAGCCGCTGTTTGACGGTAAATCGGACGTTTGAGATCCAACATTTGAATAATTCCTGCAGGACGAAGGTCAAAAATTTGACGCGCTGCTTGTTCCAGCTTACTTTCAGCTACCGTTCCAGTACCGAAAGTATCGATCCGAACAGATACAGGCTGGGCTACACCGATTGCGTAGGCCAATTGCACTTCTGCTTTCTTAGCAAGACCTGCTGCTACGATGTTTTTGGCAATGTAGCGAGCTGCATACGAAGCGGAACGGTCTACCTTAGTGGCATCCTTACCTGAGAAGGCACCACCCCCGTGACGGGAGTAACCACCATAGGTATCTACGATGATCTTCCGACCCGTCAAACCTGAGTCACCTTGAGGTCCACCGATAACGAAACGACCAGTTGGATTGATGAAGAATTTTGTTACATCATCCAGATAAGAAGCTGGAATCACTTCTTTGATGACCTTGTTAATCACATCTTGGTGGATTTGTTCATTGCTCACTTCTGGATCATGTTGGGTTGAAATAACAACTGTATCCACGCGCACTGGTTGGTCATTCTCATCATATTCAACCGTAACTTGAGATTTTGCATCTGGACGTAGGTAACTGATTTCACCAGATTTCCGAAGCTCTGCCAAACGACGAACCAACTTGTGGCTGAGTGAAATTGGCAATGGCATGAGTTCTTCTGTCTCATCCACCGCAAAACCAAACATGAGACCTTGGTCTCCTGCTCCAATCAAGTCAAGTGGATCTTGATCTGCGTTTCCACGAACTTCCAAGGCTTCATTAACCCCTTGGGCAATATCAGGAGATTGTTCCACCAAAGATGGGTGTACTCCTACCGTCTCAGCAGAGAATCCATATTCCGTATTGGTATAACCAATCTCTGCAATGGTGTCACGAACCACACGGTTAATATCCACATAAGCAGTCGTTGAAATCTCACCGAAGACATGTACGGAACCAGTATAAACTGCCGTTTCAGCAGCTACGTGAGCTTCTGGATCTTGCTCTAAAATAGCATCCAAAATAGCATCTGAAATTTGGTCTGCAATCTTATCTGGATGCCCCTCAGATACTGATTCAGACGTGAATAATTTACGTTCTGACATAAAAATGTCCCCCCTTAAAAAATAATCGTTATAGAGTTACAAAGAACTGGTAGATGCTTTCTACCACCTTATCGGGACCATATAACTTAACTATTATATCACGATTTTGTACCAGTATTCCTTTTTTTATTAAAAGAAAAAGATATAGTTTAAAACTATATCTCTTGTAGTTAAACCGCTATCCAACTCTAATCTCTACAGTAGCAATGTCCCTATTAATACTAGAATGGTGGAGATAATAGATGGAATTCGAAATAGAAACCAATCCGGATCACCAGCTAAAAACATAGAGATGAAAAAGAAAGCTACAGAGACAAATAGAATCTCCTTACTGGCGAATATCCTTCCAATGCCAAGCAGGACTGTGGCAATAAGATAAGAAATCAGATGTAATCCCAAAAAGAATAGAAAGGCAATTGCCCATCCTCCTACCATCAGAGCACTGCCTATAAACAGTCCAAGATAGCCGATGTTTAAGAAAAATACAAAAGTTAGAAGGCACGTATGAGGAACAAAATTTTCTGGGGCTTGATTCAGCATTTGTGGTTGAACAGGATTTGCTAGGCCTTGATTCTGCATTGGTGGCTGAGCAGTCCCTTCGGCCAGATCATTATGTTCTTGAGTTGGTTGATATTGTGGATCCTGATCTGTCATCTTCTTCCCTCTTTTTTATCATCTGATTAATGGGTTTTACGGTGTTTTCTATTCTTATTATACCCCATTTGATGAGTATTTCATATGCTATAATTGGTGATAAATTTTTTCTATCAACTTGATAAATTATCTATATTATTCAAATTATTTTTATCGTGTTACAATGACAGTATTATTTTCTAATCAGTAAGGTGCCTATTCTTTTCTCCTTGCTCATTAGAGAGGAGGAAATCATTTTTGGATTGGTCAATTGTTGAACAATATTTTCCACTCTACCAGCAGGCCTTTTTCTTGACCTTACACATTGCTGTATGTGGAATTTTCGGTTCATTTTTTTTAGGAC
>CADFQU010000251.1 GCA_902836505.1 Streptococcaceae bacterium | reverse complement strand
CCGCTACATAACCAGGTTTTTGCTGAATGACTAAATCTGGTAAATACCGTTTGTAGTATTCATTCGGGAAGGACTCTCCGATTAATTCTAGCAAGGTCGCATACTTTTCTTTATGATTCCAGAGATAGTCTAAGACTTGAATATAGTAATCAGATGTCGTTTTGTTTTCAGGACTAATGGTTTTTATTTCTGCTCGGGATTTTCCATACTTTTCATACTTCCCGTAAACATTATCCATACCACCAAAGCGATCGGCCAAGGCATATGCCGGCGTATTTTCTGAATAGACAAGGGAATAACGCTGCATATCTGGGATCGTCATAGCGCCACCAAAGGCAGCTACATAATTATCGTGCTCTCCAAGGTACTCGTAGTAAGTATTGGTAATATCAAATTCATCCGTTAAATTTAACTTCCCTGCATCGACTTCATCCACGACTAACATATTGAGGGGCAGTTTATAGGTACTTCCAGCTGTCATTGGTTGCAACTCATTCATAGAAAATTGTTGGCCTGTCGCAGGATTTTTGTAGGTAAAGGTAATTTGGGAAGGATCAATACCATATTCAGCCATGTAGTCTTGTACAACTTCTACCAAGCCTTTATTGGCATAATCATAGACAAGACCCATATTTTCCATGGTTTCACGATCTTGATCCATGACGGCTTGTTTCTCCTCAGGAGTTTTGACACGAGGAGGTTGGAGGGGTTGCTTTACTTCCTTGGACTCAACTGGTTGAGCCGTCGTTTCCTCTTGAGCAAGAGGCGAGGCCGGAGCCTGATAAAGATGGAGGTAAGTTAAAGCTCCAACTCCTCCTATACATAATAAAATCCCCAACACAATCATGATCGATCGAACATTAAATATTTTTTTCATATGAAGTTAATTATAAAAGATTCTATTTAAAATAACAAGATATTTCCAGTTCAGAAAACGATTTCTTCTAGAAGAAATTTATTAGCGATTTCCAGATCAATCCTTCTTCATTTTCCTAAGAATCCATCCCCTTTTGACTGTCTTATTTTCGCTTAAAGGATCCCATGATCAGTTTTGCCACTTCACGTGCAATGGTACGGAACAAGGAACTGATAAAGGAATCCTTGGCCTTTTCTAAACTAGATTTCCGTGGACGGCCTGGACTCCGTTTTTGGCTGGCTCTCTCTTCTGCAACTCTCGTCTTTTCTTCTTCTACCCGCTCCTTTTCCTTCTCTTCTCTAGCAGATTTTTCAGTCAATTTTTCATAAGCTGATTCATTGTCTACTCGAACAGCATATTTTTGATGGAAAGGAGAGCTGGTGATCAAGGCCAACTGTTCACTTTCGTTTAACAAATCAAAACTGGATTGTGGAGATAAAATATAGGAGCGCTCCACCACACTTGGTTGTCCCTTTTCATTTAGGAAGGAAACTAGAGCTTCCCCTGTTCCCAACTCCGTCAAGACAGTTTCCGTATCAAACTCTGGGTTTGGTCGGAAGCTTTGAGCAGCAACTTTGATGGCCTTCATTTCCTTTGGCGTATAGGCACGCAAGGCATGTTGGACACGATTCCCAAGCTGGGCCAATACAGATTCAGGAAGATCTTGAGGATTCTGTGTAATAAAGTAGATCCCCACTCCTTTAGACCGGATAAGGCGAACGACTTGCTCAACTTTTTCAAGGAAGAGCTTGCTCGCATCATTAAACAAAAGGTGGGCTTCATCAAAGAAGAAGACGAATTTTGGTTTTTCTAAATCTCCAACTTCTGGCAAGGTTTCGAACAGACGAGACAACATCCAGATAAGGAAGGTTGAATAGAGTTTAGGGGAGTTGAAGAGACGAGTCGCTGATAGAATGTTGATGTAACCTCGTCCACTGTTATCCAATTGCATAAAATCTTGAAGATCCAAGGCTGGCTCTCCGAAGAATTGATCTGCCCCCTCTTGCTCTAGCACTAACAAGCTTCGTTGAATAGCTCCTACTGATTGTTTACTGATATTTCCATACTGAGCGGAATAATCTGAGGCATGGTCATAGACTTCCTTCAAAAGGCTCTGTAAATCCTTCAAATCAATCAAAGGCCAATTTTTTTCCTTAGCCAATTTAAAGACGATGGCCAAAATCCCTGTTTGCGTTTCGTTGAGATCCAACAAACGAGCTAGCAAAAGAGACCCCATTCCTTCAATCGTTGCACGGACCGGATGGCCTGCTTGGCCGAAGACATCCCATAAGCGAACTGGAAAAGCCTGAGGTTCAAAAGGATCTGTAATACCTAGGAGCTTATAGCGCTCCTCCATCTTTGGCGTCCATTGTCCTGCTTTGGC
>CADFQU010000250.1 GCA_902836505.1 Streptococcaceae bacterium | reverse complement strand
CTAGACAATCAAGATTGTCTTTCCTTGTCGCTCTTTTTGAATCTTTTCTATAATGGCCTGTTCCGTCTTGGCATCTACTGCGGATAAGGAATCATCCAAGAGGAGCAACTGGGCATCACGTAAAAAGGCACGTGCCAGAGAAATCCGCTGCTTCTGTCCTCCCGATACGGATACTCCCTTTTCTCCGATCATAGTGTCCAGACCATCCGACATCCGTTCCAAATCATCTGTGAAGGCTGCCTGAGCAATAGCATCCATGATGTCCTCTTGACTAGCCCCCTTCTTACCAAGGGAAATATTTTCTAGAATAGACTTGGAAAATAAGATGTGCTCTTGAGAGACGTAGCCAATTTTTTCCTCAATGGAGCGTCTCACGTAGCGAGCAACAGGCTGTCCATTGATGGTAAAGGTCCCTTGTCCAAGTGGGTATTGCCGTAGGAATTGTCGGACTAAGCTCGTTTTTCCGGCTCCTGTACGACCCACAATCCCGATGGTTTGCCCTTTGTTGAACTGAAAAGAAATCTGTGAAAGGCTTTCCTTTTCCGCCATGGGATAGGTAAAGGAATAGTTTTCAAAGACCACTTCATCAAGCTCCTCTAGCCATTCCTCACCTTCTGGTTCCAAGTCATCATCCTCTTCGTCCAATTCTGACAATTTCTTATGGGAGGTCTTGGCTGTTTGATAGACCAAGATGAAATCAGCTAGCATCCACATTGGCTCAATCAAGGCCACTAGATACAATTCCAAGCCTAGCAGTTGCCCTAAACTGATCTGTCCAGTTTTTAAGAAATGGCCCCCACAGACCAAAAGAAGGACAGTTGAAACCCCAATAAAGAAGAGGGCAAAGGGACCAAAGGCATTTTGAATAGAGGCAATCTTATCCCCCGTCTTAGCCAAACTTTCTGTCCGTTCTTGAAATTGTCGAACTTGACGCTCCTTTCGGCTATAGGCCCTCATGACTCGGATTCCTTCGATGGATTCTAATACTTCATCATTCAAGTGAGCCACCGCATCACGGTTTTCATCCACATAGATTTCTTCCTTTTTCCCTAAGAGATAGGTTGATAAAACCAGAAAACTCATTGGAATGAAAGAAATCAGACTCAACTGCCAGGATATCAAAAACATAGCTGGAATGATAAAGAGAAACAAACCTCCCCCATAAAGGACAATTAGCATCCCATAGCCGACCATCCCCATCATCCCGTCTACATCAGTGGTAAAACGAGTCAAGAGATCCCCTGAACGAAACTTCTCATAGAAGGGGCGTCTCATGGCTACGAGCTTGCGAAAAGCTTGACCCTGTATTTTGGCCTTGTAATGGACCGAAGCTTGAAACAGCTTCAAATGCCAGTAGTAGGCGGAAATGTAATTTAAAAAAGTAGCTCCCAACAAGAGACCAATATCTCTTGTAAAACTTGACTGGGTCAAGGTCTGCTTGCTCAGCTGGTCGACCAGTCGTTGAATGACCTGCGTCGGTATTAAAATCGTATAATCATAAATCACTAGGACCACAGCGATGCTGAGATACAGCCACTTATGTTCCCAGATGTACTTCCATAAAGCTCCTATCATCTTCTCCCCTTTCAATTTGGCACAGAAAAAACCCAAGTAAGGAGCTGAGTAGGTGCTCAGTCCACACTTGGGCCTTCTGATGCCTATCACCAATTCAGTTAAGGCAGGCAAAAATGCATACAAAAAACCCAAGACAGACTCCTCCATCTTGGGTTTCATTCATTGTTTACATTGAACTCAACTGAGATTGGAGAAGCTGTGTATTCAATTGTGTCATCAAAACATCTACTTTGTTCATGACGGTTTTCTCCTTTCTCTTTGTTGCTATAACTTTACCACGTATTTCTATGCTTGTCAACGTTTTTTTGAATATTGTTGAAAAAGAGTCTGCCAATAGACTCCCTGTTAGAAGATAGGACACAAAAAAGAAGCTTAGATCCTCTCTAAGCTTCTCTCTTCTACTATGCTAGTTGCCGGGATTGAACCGGCGACCTCATCCTTACCATGGATGCGCTCTACCGACTGAGCTAAACCAGCAGTACCTATCTACTATATCATGGAGATAGGCCTTTTGTCAATATCCTGACTCATTTTTCTGCCAAATATTCTTCCTTAGTGAGCACATAATGGACTCTCGTCACCATTCTCCCCTCTTCATGTGGGTCCAGCATCGCGTAGGGCTCCTCGTGAGAATATTTCATCCCTGATTTGGCCATCACCCGTCCAGAAGCTGGGTTATCCTGATCATGAACGGCAATGAGCTTGTTCATCCCTAACTCTTCAAAAGCTAGGGCAATCAC
>CADFQU010000249.1 GCA_902836505.1 Streptococcaceae bacterium | reverse complement strand
TTGAACCAGAACCCGCAGACCAGCAATATCTTGCATATCTTGAGCCAGGTTCTCTTCAGAAATACTTCTGCGTTCCATTTTTTCGAGAATACTCTCAATCGGCTTCACACGACCGGTCACAAACTCGATTGGGGAATGCTTTTGTTGTTTGCGATACTGCTTTCTTATCCCACGAAGCTTAATCTTCAACTCACCAACTGCTTGGATATAGGGATCTAAAAAATTTTCCCAATCAATCGCCATTGAATCACCTTGTCATCTCAAAGTTTTTTGTATAAAATAAACACATCTATTATTATATCATAAAGAGCTTGCAAACGAAAGAAAAGGACGTAGCTATGAATCATTTAGAAATTGAATTTAAAACCTTACTAACCAAGGAAGAATACGACTCTCTTAAGGATTTTTTCAAGGAACAACCTCCTATTCGACAAACCAATCACTACATCGATACACCCGACCAAGCCATTCGGGATCATCAGATGGCCTTGCGCATTCGTACCTTAGCTGATCGGGCTGAGCTAACCCTTAAAGTACCGCAAGAAGCGGGACATTTTGAATACAATCAAGCCCTTACTTTTGATCAGGTAGAATACTTTCTATCCAATAAAAAACTCCCTCAAGGTGAGATTGCCAGCTTTCTCTCTGATTTAGGAATCCCACTAGCTGCCTTAGATGTCTGGGGTAGTCTAGAAACAGAGAAACGAGAGAAAAGAATCCCTAAAGGCTTATTAGCCTTTGACCGTAGTCGTTATAACTCTATTGAGGACTATGAGTTGGAAATGGAGGTGGATGCTGCCTCAGATGAAACTTATTTTCATGAATTTCTCAAGGAAAAACAAATTGAATACAAGCCAGCAAAAAGTAAAGTGGCCAGATTAGCTCAAAGTTTGCTAAAAAGCTGAAATTACTGAATTTTTTTGCTAAAATAAGACTAGACAATAATATCTAAATGAGGATCAAACACATGTCAGAAAAAAACAATATGAAGCTCTTTGCACTCAACTCCAATCAAGAAATTGCACAAAAAATTTCGGAAGTTGCTGGCATCCCACTCGGAAAGCTTTCTTCACGTCAATTCTCAGATGGTGAAATCCAAATAAATATAGAAGAAAGTGTCCGTGGATATGATATTTATATCATCCAATCTACTAGCTTCCCAGTGAACAATCACTTAATGGAATTGTTAATCATGGTAGATGCTTGCCAACGAGCTAGCGCTCATACCGTTAACGTAGTTCTTCCATACTTTGGTTATGCTCGTCAAGACCGTACCGCTGCTCCTCGCGAACCGATTACAGCAAAATTGGTTGCCAATATGTTGGTCAAGGCAGGGGTAGACCGTGTTGTAACACTCGATCTTCATGCGGTTCAAGTACAAGGCTTCTTCGATATCCCATTAGACAACTTGTTCACGATTCCTCTATTTGCTGATCATTATATCAAACAAGGTTTAACCGGTTCAGATGTGGTGGTTGTCAGTCCTAAAAACTCCGGAGTGAAACGAGCACGTAATCTTGCTGAATATCTAGATGCCCCAATTGCCATCATTGACTACGCCCAAGACGATGCCAGCCGAGACCAAGGCTATATCATCGGGGATGTGAAAGGCAAAAAAGCAATCCTTATCGATGATATTTTGAATACAGGAAAAACCTTCTCTGAGGCTGCAAAAATTGTTCAACGGGATGGCGCTACTGAGATTTATGCTGTTTCTAGTCACGGACTTTTCGTTAAGGGAGCTGCAGAATTACTAGACCAAGCACCGATTAAAGAAATTTTGGTTACAGACTCTGTAGCAACCAAAGAGCAAAAACCAAAAAATGTAAAATACATTACTGCAAGCGAATTGATTGGAGATGCCCTTGTTCGTATCCAAGAGCGTAAACCAGTTAGTCCACTCTTTGCATACCACAAGAAATAAGGTGATGGCGTGATTTATTTTGACAATGCAGCAACCACTCCCCTCAGCCATGGAGTGATCAAGGTGATGACAGAAACGATGGAAACCAGTTTTGGAAATCCATCTAGTCTCCACTCCCACGGTCGCCAAGCAAAAAAGATTCTTAGAGATGCCAGGGAATGTGTTGCAACTTGTTTAAAGACCTCTAGTCAACAGATCACCTTCACTTCTGGCGGGACAGAAAGCAATAACACTGTCATAAAGGGCTACTGTCTCAAACATAGACAAAAAGGAAAACATATTATTACAAGTAAAATTGAGCATCATGCAGTATTAAACAGCTGTGCTTATTTAGAAACACAGGGATATGAAGTGACATATCTTGATGTAGATGAGTGGGGGTGCGTTCGTTTCGATG
>CADFQU010000248.1 GCA_902836505.1 Streptococcaceae bacterium | reverse complement strand
GGTGGGACGACGAAATCGAATTCTAACGAATGACCGATTTCTGTCCCACTCTCTTCCCTGTTCAGTATACAATCGCTCTTAAAGCTCCTAGTCCTCTACGTGACTTTCTAGTTCTTTTTGAGCTTTCTTATTGGATTCTTCTTTTTCTTTCTTCCATTGTTCACGCGCTTCATCGTACTCCTTGGTTGTCAAGACTTTGTCTTGCAATTCCAAGTACTTGTAGTTGAAGGTTTGACCCTTGTGTCCTGTCCAAGCAAAGGCAGCTGTGTATGGAACTGTCTTACGAACACCCGGAGATGCACCATCTGAATGAATCGGAATCAAGAGGGCGCTATCTGTCAACCAAGCCTGAGCCTTAGCATATTTTTCATAGCGGTCATTGACATCTTTTGTTTCATTATGTGCATCTTCAATCAATTGATCGTATTCATCAAAACCAGCTTCTTTAGCAGCTGCGTTATTAGTACCAGCATCAAATCCGAAGTAAGAATTTGCATTTTCACCATTCTTAGAGTTTGTGATATCTAGGTAAGAAGATGGATCGGTATAGTCTGGTCCCCAACCCAAGTTGTTGTTCAAATCCCAGTCTTGTTGAGAAGCATTTTCAGCAAAGTAGGTCACTCGATTAAGATCGTCCTCAGATACCATGTTCAAGTCGATGACGACATTTTCTGCTCCTAGGGTAGATTCGATCGACTGTTTAAAGGATTGAGCTTGCTTGACTCCTTCTGTATAGGTTGATGAAACAGGGAGGTCCAAATGAATCGGGAACTCAACCCCTTGGCCTTGAAGGGCTTCTTTAGCCTTGGCAAACTCTTCCTTGGCCTTGGTTGGATTGTAAAGGGTATCTTTTCCATCTTCGACAGAAACACCTTTCCATTCATCACCATATTCTTCTAAGTTTTTCTCTACAGACTCACCGAAATCTTTGCCATCAATTTGAACAAAGTTTGGAGGAGTGAAGGTGTTGCGGATGACCTTGTCTGCAGATGCTTCCCCATTGGCTTGCGCTACATAGGACTGGCGATTAAACGCAAACATAATGGCTTGACGGAAGTCTTTATTTAAGATTGCTTTCTTAGTTGAGCTCTTTTGGGCATCCGTTGTTTTTGTTGTAATTTCGTAAGCTTGACGGTCAATATTGAAGGACAAGTTATAAGTTGAGGACCCTTGATCACTGAAGACGATGTCATCTTTGTGTTTCTTCTCTACACTCTTATAGTTAGAGCCATTTGGGAAGACACGAGCAATGGTATAGTCTCCGTTATCAAATCCACGGATCAAAGATTCTGAATCCTGTCCATCATAATAGGTCAGCTTAACCTTAGAAATTTTCACATTATCAGCATCCCAATAGGTTGGGTTCTTTTCAAGCGTCACAACAGATTTAGATGTGATGGCTTTAATCAAATAAGGGCCACAATAAAGAATACTAGAAGGGTTCGTGCCTTGACCGTAGCCATCTCCCTTAGAATCTAAGAATTCTTTATTGACTGGCATCAAAATGCCCATGGTGGTTTTTGAATTCCAGAAACTTTCTGGTTGGTTCAAGGTGTATTGAACCGTATAGTCATCGACAGCTTTGATACCAACTGTTGAGAAGTCTTTGGTTTTCCCTGAGACATAATCATCCAACCCTTTGATAGATTGTTGGACGAGATAGAGGGCCGAAGATTTCTTGTCCGCTGCGTGCTGAAGCCCCGTCACAAAGTCTTGGGCCTTAACTTCTCCGAATTCTTCCCCTTCAGCGGTCACCCATTTAACCCCTTTACGAAGTTTATAGGTATAGGTCAGACCATCTTTTGAAACAGTCCAATCCTTCGCAAGAGATGGGATTAAGTTGCCATATTTGTCAACTTCTAACAAGCCATCCACAGCATTACCTGTAAATTCTGAGGTCGACTTCTTATTAGAGAGTGAATAATCCAAAGTATCCGGATCTTGAGTATAGACATAACTAAAGACCTGGTTGTCCGAACTTGAAGATTTCCCTCCTTGTGAGCAGGCTACCAGTGCGCTTACAGACAAAAGCAGAGCGCCGGTGGCTAAGAGTAGCTTCCCTTTTTTCATATGGATCACCTCTGTATAAAATGTTATTCTTCATATTAAATTATAGCACTTTATGGAAAAATGTAAACGCTTAACTGTATAATATTTCAAAAGTTAAGAAAAAATAGTGATTTTGCCTCCATACAAAAAAGCTGGGACAAAAGTCCTAGTCTCCCAATTGTCTTTGGATTGTCGAGCAAGACGCAGTGGTTGAGTGGGCTCTAATACGCTGATTTCATCAGCTTTAACAGCCCTACTCAACTGTGCGGAGGTGG
>CADFQU010000247.1 GCA_902836505.1 Streptococcaceae bacterium | reverse complement strand
TTTGTTCGATATCGAAATATTAAAGTTATTGTATCACTGTCTGTTACATCCGTCAGCTATTTCTATATAGAAACATTGGTTTTTTAATAATGCTTGATAAATCGTATAATCAATATCTTTAAAAACATTGAATATAACTACCATATCAGGGTGTTCTTTCTGGAACTGTAGAACCGTCTCTATCGCAATCTTAGCTGCCTCTTCATTTGGAAAACGAAATTCTCCTGTTGAGATACAACAAAAGGCCAAGCTTCTCAGACCTTTTTCATAAGCCAAGTTCAAACACTCTTCGTACGAAGAGGCCAACTGTTGTCTTTCCAAATCTGTCACTTCGTCATAGATAATAGGCCCAACTGTGTGAAGGACATAGCGGGAAGGTAGGTTATAGGCCTTGGTCATCTTTGCCTGACCCGTAGTTTCATCCTCTCCTTGCTCCTGCATGAGCTCCTGACAGGCTAAACGTAGTTCAACCCCCGCAGCTGTGTGAATGGCATTGTCAATACAAGAATGATTAGGTACAAAACAGCCTAAAAGCTTACTGTTGGCCGCATTGACAATGGCATCGACCGCCAGACGAGTGATATCGCCTTGCCACAGGTAGAGATTAGGCCGAATCGGAGTCAAGTCTTTTAAGTCTACAACTCCTTTTTCTAATAGTTTTTCTTGTAAATAACGGTCTTGTTGGTAGAGAAAGTCGGCTGTCACTGGTGCCGGATAGCGGACATTTTGAAGAGCCCGATATAACACTTCTTGCTCCTCTACCTTTTCAGGAATCTCTAGTTCTGTCAATCCTTGCTCGCTTTTTAAAACATCAATCAAATATTCTAGTCTGCTAGCCATTGTTGGAGTACCTCCCTCATATCATCGTTTATAGAAATTGTCTTTCCCTTTGTAGCAGCAAAGCCTTCAAAATCATCACGATTGAGGCGAATCAAATTGGCCTTTGGAAATACTGCTGTCATTTTCTCAAAAGGATAGCGAATGATGGTCGGCGTATTGTATCCGACACCCAATTCTAAGAAGACAACCTTTTGATCTTCCATCCCTTCTAAAAATCCTAGATAATCTTCATAAGAAGCCTCCCAAGTCTCATCTTGGACAAAAGCCTGGTCTACACGTAAATGCATGGTCATTGTCGCCCCACAATGAGGACAATACGGTATCAAGTCAGTTGGAATTTTCAAGTCCTTGATTTCCTTTAGCATCTCCATGACAGCTTCTTCATTATCAAAGACTTTCTGACGACAAGGAACGGAGCACTGCCACTCTCCGTAGTTGCCCTGCACTTCAAAGAAACGTTCCGGAGCAAATCCTGTCTTCATAAACTGCCCATCTACATTGGTCGTAATCACAAAATAATCCTTGTCCTTAACCAAGTCGAAAAGATCTCTATAAAGCGAAAGTCCATCTGGCTGGTAACGATTATGATAGATATGCTTGGCCCAATAACCCCAGCGCTCTTCAGCGGTCTCAAAAGGATAAAAAGCTGCAGAGTACATATCCTGCATGCCGTAACGAGCAATATAGTCTTTAAAGAAAACTTCAAACCGTGAGCCTGAGTAGGTTAAACCCGCTGCTGCAGATAAGCCAGCTCCTGCTCCAATCACAATCTTATCCGCCTCTTCAATTAGTTTCTTTACTTCTTGAATCTTTGTCATCTTATCATCCCTCAATCTCAAATCTTGCTTGGTAGGGCGGCAATTGCGTCAAATCATAAAAGTCCCCTACTGCTTTTTTAAAACGAAAGACTTGTAGGTGACTACGTCCCTCCTCCGTCGGATAAATCTCATACATGTATGGATTGGCTTTTAACAACTCTTCTAAATGCTCTTTTCCAATCCATTCCACCTGACCGGTTAGGGAAATAGATTTACGATCCATAGTTCCGGCACCTTGAGTCATCCCTGTCACTGCTACACGTCCATCTTCCTTAAGCCGTTTGTAGAGGGGTTTAAAATCGGCAGTCAAAAAATAAACTGTTTTCCCGTCCTCCCACATCATGTCCATAACAGCTGTATGCGGATGTCCCGTTTCATCAACCGTTGCCAATACAACTGAATGAATCTCTTCGACTAGTACTTTCAAATAATCCATTATAAAACACCATGTCTTTCTTTGAATTTTAGTTCGATATCGAACTTTATATCACGAATTGTAACATCCGCGATTACATCTGTCAACTATTTCGATATAGAAGTACCTTAAAAAACAAAAAAACTTCCCTAATCATCTAGGAAAGTCCTTTCTATGATTTTTGATGTCTTAAAAAATTTTATTCAGCCTTAGTAATATCTTCACGCATCTCATCGACATTGAATTTAGCAA